>NZ_JAXCMJ010000049.1:0-26293 GCF_038084995.1 Sphingomonas sp. 2378 | reverse complement strand
GTCGATATTCACCTCCGACATGTCGTTGACGATCACCGCCACCCGCCGCCCCTCGCGGTTCGCCAGGATGTGGTTGAGCAGCGTCGTCTTTCCCGCGCCAAGGAACCCCGACAGCACCGTCACCGGCAAACGAGTGTCGTGCATGACATGGGGCATCAACCAAACTCCTGTTAACCGCTTTAAAGTAACGTTACACCATAACATCTACGATGTCACAATGCGGATATACGTGATCGATGGGAGGGACAGGACGCGTCGCGCACCTTCCCAAAAAGCGCCCTGCCCGGTTGTCGCTGCGCGCGGAATGATACAGAGTAACGTGAAATTCCCACTGACGAGAGCGGTTCCATGCCCCGGTCCATGAACGTCCATGCCTTGCCCGTTACCCGTCGCCCGTTGCGCCATGCGGCGATCGTCGTGAGCGGCCTGCTTATCGCATTCGGTGCAGGCGGCGTTGCCGCGAAGAAGGACTATCCGGGCTATCTGACTCCCGGCGAGTTCGACGTGACGCAGGTGATCGAGCCCGCCCCGCGCAAGGGCGATCCGCGCTATAATACCGACCGCCAGATCTTCCGCGCGACGCGCAAGCTGGCGGACACGCCGCGCTGGCAACTGGCGACGAACGATGTCGATACCTCGCGGCCCGCGCTGATGCGCGATTTCAGTTGTGCCGTCGGCGTCGCACTGACGCCGGACAATGCGCCGCTGACGCTCCGGCTGGTATCGCGCGCCGGGGCCGACACCGCCGCCCAGACCAATATCGCCAAGAATACCTACCGCCGCGCCCGCCCCTTTCATCAGGACAAGGGGCCGGTGTGCCAGCCGGTCGCGCAGCTTGCCGACAGTTTCGACTATCCCTCGGGCCATACCACCTGGGGCTGGACCTGGGCGCTGATCCTGACCGAACTGGCGCCCGACCGCGCCGGGCCGATCCTGCGCCGGGGCCGCGCCTATGGCGACAGCCGCTTCGTCTGCGGCGCGCATAACGAGAGCGCGGTGGAGGGCGGGATGCTCTCGGCCAGCGCGACCATGACGCTGGTCCGGACCAAGCCCGCCTATCAGCAGGATCTGGCCGCCGCCCGCGACGAAATTGCCCGACTGCGCGCCGACCCCGCCACGCCCAAACCGGAGGGTTGCGCCGCCGAGGAGGCACTGGTCGCCCAGCGCGTCATGCCGAGGCTCGACCGTTGAAGCGCGCCCTCTCCCTCCTCGCGCTGGTGACCGCCACCGCGAGCGCTCAGGACTATCAGCCCCGCGAGACGTTCGCGCCGTTCGACATGGGCCAGCCGGTCAACCGCTATCGCAGCGCCAACGGCCTGCCCGGCCCCGATTACTGGCAGAATCGCGCGGACTATCAGTTGCGCGTGACGCTCGACCCCGCGACCCGGACGATCGCGGGCACGGCGACGATCAGCTACACCAACAACAGCCCCGACACGCTCGACGCGCTGTGGTTGCAGATCGACCAGAATCTCTACAGGCCCGGATCGCGCGGCGGCCTGGCGCGCGGCGGCGTTCCGGCGGGCCATAGCGACGGCATGGTGATGGAGGCGGTCAGCGTCGCGGTCGCCGGCGGTCCGGCGACGAACGTGACGCCCTTGGTCAGCGATACGCGCGCGCAACTCCGCCTGCCCACCCCGCTCGCCCCGCATGGCAAGGCGGTGGTGACGATCCGCTATCACTACACCATTCCCGAAGGCTGGGGCGGTCGCACCTCCTGGGGCGCATCGCCGGGCGGCGACATTTACGACATCGCGCAATGGTATCCGCGCATGGCGGTGTATGACGAAATTCGCGGCTGGGACACGGCGCCGTATCTCGCGCAGGAATTCTATCTCGAATATGGCGATTTCGACTATTGGGTGACGCTCCCGGCGGCGATGCTGATGGCCGGGTCGGGCGAACTCATGAACCCGCGCGAGGTGCTGACCCCGACACAGGTCGCGCGGCTGGACAAGGCACGCGGCAGCGACGCCACCGTGCCCATCCGCACCGTCGCGGAGATCGCCGATCCCGCCTCCCGCCCGACGCGCGGCGGTACGCTGACCTGGCATTACCGGATGAAGAATACGCGCGACGTCGCCTTTGCCGCCTCTTCCGCCTTCGCCTGGGATGCGGCGCGTATCCGCCTGCCGAACGGCGGCACGTCGCTCGCCATGTCCTATTACCCGGCCGAAAGTGCGGGGACCGCCCGCTGGGGCCGCTCGACCGAATATGTGAAGGACACCGTCGAGCGCTTCTCGGCGCGCTGGTATCCCTATCCCTGGCCCGCCGCGATCAATGTCGCGGGGCCGACCAGCGGCATGGAATATCCCGGCATCGTGTTCGACGCGCCCGAGGATGCGGGCAAGGAGCTGTTCTGGGTCACCGCGCATGAGATCGGGCACAACTGGTTCCCGATGATCGTCGGCTTCGACGAACGACGCCATGCCTGGATGGACGAGGGGTTCAACACCTTCATCGATGTCTATCAGTCGGACGACTTCAACCGGGGCGAATATGGCCCCAAGCGCGACGGCGAATATGCCGAGGGCGGCGGCAACCCGGTCGACGAAATCCTGCCCGTGCTGGCCGACAGGGACGCGCCGCCAATCCTGTCGCGCGCGGACACGGTCATCGAAAAGTGGCGGCACCCCGTCACCTATTTCAAGTCGGCGCTGGGTCTGGTCCTGTTGCGCGAGCAGATATTGGGGCCGGAGCGCTTCGATCCCGCCTTCCGCCGCTTCATCGCCGCCTGGGCCTATCGCCATCCGCAACCCGCCGATTTCTTCCGGGCGATGGAGAGCGAGGCGGGCGAGGACCTGTCCTATTGGTGGCGCGGCTGGTACGCCCATAACTGGCAGCTCGATCTGGCGGTGACGGGGATCGAGGCTGCAAAGGACGGCACGCCGTTGATCCGCGTGGCGTCCCGCGACAAGCTGGTGATGCCCGCGACGCTGAGGGTCCGCTATGCCGACGGCACCACGCGCGACCTGCGCCTGCCCGCCGAAACCTGGATACGCCAGGCAATGACGGCGGTGCCGGTGCCTGCCGGAAAGGTGGTGAGCGCCGAACTCGACCCCGACCACAAGCTGCCCGATCACGACCGGTCGAACAATGCGGTCGGAGCAGCACCCTGATCCATCCGGCATGGTTCCCATGGTGCGGAAATGAAACGGATCGCGGCTCGCCCGGACGCCAAGGATGCGCAACGATGGGGGCATGACCATGGGACCGATCGTCGATCATCGCCTCCAGTCGACCAGCGATACGCTCGTGCTGAACGCGCGGCCGGAGGCGATCCGGCGGTCCCCGGCCGATACCGCGGTCGTCGTCATCGACATGCAGAACGCCTATGCGAGCAAGGGCGGCGATGAAAGCGTGGCGCGGATGCTGGACGAGATGGCCGAAGTGCCCAACACGGGCGGCGTGTTGCTGACCTTCGACGATTTCCTCGAAGGCGTCGAGGCCTTCGGCACCCGCATCCAGCCCCTCATGAAAAGCCGCCGGCAGGGCTGAGGCTTCGGTTCGGATGGCAGTTTTCCCGATCCCGAACGGGGCCGCTGCCCGGATCATCCATGGCAGGCCGCTTCCGCCTCGATCACCGCACGAAAGGCGCGGGCGGTGGGGGACAGATCGGCGCGGTGGATCATCAACAGTCGGCTGGTGACGGGGGCGTCCAGCCGTCGATATACCAGCGTATCGATATGCAGGCGCTCCAGCGATCGGGCCAGGATCGTCGCGCCGAAGCCCGCCGAAACCAGACCTAGCAGCGTCGCGAAACTGCTCGCTTCATGCGCGATACGCGGCTGGAAGCCCGCATGATCGCACAGCGCCAGGAAATGCTCGTTGAACCCCGCCCCGATCGCGGGCGCATAAAGGACGAGGGGCACATCGGCCAGATCGGCGATTTGCGGGTCGGCGGGGCGCACGGCCAGTGGATGATCGGCGCGCACGGCCAGCAGCATATCCTCGGTGATGAGGCAGCGGGACACCATGCCCTTGGGCAGGCAGGGTTTGGTCGATCCGCGGATCAGCCCGATGTCGAGTTCCCCCTCCTCCACCCGCGCGATCTGCTCGTCGCGCCCCCGCTCCTGCAACGACAATTGGACTTCCGGATGCGCGTCGCGAAAGCGGGACAGCGCATTGCCGACGATCTGCACGAAGGGGCCCGACGGCGTGAAGCCGAGCGCCAGATGCCCGATCTCGCCGCGCTGCGCCCGTCGTGCGGTCTGTGCCGCATGATCCGCCTGCGCAAGCGTCTGACGGGCCTCGGGCGCGAACAGCATCCCCGCCTCCGTCAGCTTGACGCGGCGACTGGTGCGATCGAACAATCGCACGCCCAGTTCGTCTTCCAGCGCGCGAATCTGCTGGCTGAGCGGCGGCTGCGAAATGCCCAGTCGCCGCGCCGCGCGACCGAAATGCATCTCCTCGGCGACGCACAGGAAATAGCGCAAATGCCGAAGGTCCATCGATCCATATTCCCGACATCTCAATCGAGCCATATTATGTATTGGACCCGAAACAACCAAGGGGGCATCGCTCCGCCATCGCGACAACGGATGAGGCCGTGAGCGGGCTGGAAAGGCCGCTCTCGATCAGGCCGCTCCGATCGCCGCGCCACGGGAGCGGAATGGAATTGGGCGTGCGCGTCGCCAGACGCGTCGGATGAGAGGGCGTGGATGATCGGTATCGTCAGGGTGGCACTGCACAGGCCACTGACATTCATCGTGATGGCGATCCTGATCGCGATCGTCGGCGTGATGGCGGCGGTGCGCACGCCCGTCGACATCTTCCCGAATATCCGCATTCCGGTGATCGCGGTCGCCTGGACCTATTCGGGCCTGCCGCCCAAGGACATGTCGGACCGGATCGTCACCCCCTATGAGCGGGTGCTGACCACCACGGTCAACGATATCGAACATGTCGAAAGCCAGTCGCTCCAGGGTGTCGGCGTGGTGAAGATCTATTTCCAGCCCGGCGCCGATATCCGCACCGCGACCGCGCAGGTGACCTCGATATCGCAGACCATATTGCGCCAGTTGCCGCCGGGTACGACGCCGCCGCTGATCCTGAACTATTCCGCCTCGACCGTGCCGATCCTGCAACTCGCGCTATCGGGCAAGGGGCTGTCCGAACAGCAATTGTTCGATATCGGCCAGAACCAGATCCGCCCGCCGCTGGTGACCGTGCCGGGTCTGGCCATGCCCTATCCCTCCGGCGGCAAGCAGCGCCAGGTCCAGATAGACCTCGACCCGCTGGCGCTCCAGTCCAAGGGGCTGTCGGCGCAGGACGTCGGCAACGCCATCGCCGCGCAGAACCAGATCAATCCGGCAGGCTTCGTCAAGATCGGGCCGACCCAATATAGCGTCCGCCTGAACAACGCGCCCGATTCGATCGACGCGCTCAACGACCTGCCGGTCAAGGTGGTGAACGGCGCGACCATCTATATGCGCGACGTCGCCCATGTCCGCGACGGCAGCGGGCCGCAGCAGAATGTCGTCCATGTCGAGGGCGGCCGCTCGGTGCTGCTGACCGTCTTGAAGAACGGCGCGACCTCGACGCTGGCGATCGTGCAGGGGGTGAAGGACAAGCTGCCCGCGATCGCGGCGACCCTGCCCGATACGCTGAAGATCCTGCCGGTCGGCGACCAGTCGCTGTTCGTGAAGGGCGCGGTGGTGGGCGTGGTGCAGGAAGGCGCGATCGCCGCCGCCCTGACCAGCCTGATGATCCTGCTCTTCCTGGGATCCTGGCGCTCGACCGTCATCATCGCGCTGTCGATCCCGCTCGCCGTGCTGGCCGCCGTCGCCGCCCTCGCGGCGTTCGGCCAGACGCTGAACGTGATGACGCTGGGCGGCCTCGCGCTGGCGGTCGGCATCCTGGTCGACGATGCGACGGTGACGATCGAAAACATCAACTGGCATCTCGAACAGGGCAAGGGCGTGATGGCCGCGATCCTCGACGGCGCGGCGCAGATCGTGACGCCCGCCTTCGTGTCGCTGCTATGCATCTGCATCGTGTTCGTGCCGATGTTCTTCCTGCCGGGAGTGGCGGGCTTCCTGTTCGTGCCGATGGCGCTGTCGGTCGTGTTCGCGATGATCGCGTCCTTCATCCTGTCGCGCACGCTGGTGCCGACGCTCGCCATGTATCTGCTCAAGCCCCATGCGCCGGGCGAGGACGAGCACATGGCGGGCACCCCGACCTCGCGCAATCCGCTGGTCCGTTTCCAGCGCGGGTTCGAGATGCGGTTCGAGCGGATCCGCATGGGCTATGCCGGGCTGCTCCAGCGGGCCCTGGGCGCGCGCAAGCCCTTCCTGCTCGGCTTCCTGGCGGTCGTACTCCTGTCCTTCGCACTGGTGCCGATGCTCGGCCGCAACTTCTTCCCCAGTGTCGATTCGGGGCAGATCGCGATGCATGTCCGCGTGCCCGTCGGCTCGCGGATCGAGGACAGCGCCGCGCGCTTCCAGGAGATCACGCGCGCCGTCCGCGACCTCGCCCCCGCCGGGCAGATCGCCTCGGTCGCCGACAATATCGGCCTGCCGGTCAGTTCGATCAACACCGTCTACAACAACAGCGGTACGATCGGGCCGCAGGACGGCGACATGCTGATCACCCTGGCCGAGAAACACCGCCCGACCGACGAGATCGTGGCATTGCTGCGCCACGAACTGCCGCGACGCTTCCCCGGCACCAGCTTCGCCTTCCTGCCCGCCGACATCACCAGCCAGATCCTGAATTTCGGCGCGCCCGCCCCGATCGACATCCAGATCACCAGCAAGGACATGACCGCGACCCGCGCCTATGCGCAGAAACTGCTCGCCAAGGTCGCGACGATTCCCGGCCTCGCCGATGCGCGCATCCAGCAACCGGGGCATTCGCCGCAGCTCGACGTGGACGTCAACCGCTCGCGCATCGGCCAATATGGCCTGACCGAGCGCGACGTGACGACCAGCCTGTCCAGTTCGCTCGCGGGCACGGCGCAGTCCGCGCCGGTGTTCTTCGTCGATCCGAAGTCGGGCGTCTCCTATCCGGTCGTCGCCCAAGCCCCCGAATATCTCGTAGGGTCGATGAGCGCCCTGTCGAACGTGCCCGTCTCCGGCACCAATGCGGGCGCGCCGCAGCCGCTGGGCGGGGTCGCCGACATTCGCCGGTCGAATGCGTTGCCGGTCGTCTCGCACTATAATATCCAGCCGGTGCTCGACATCTATGCGACGACCCAGGGACGCGATCTGGGGGCGGTGGCGGGCGATGTGCAGCGCGCGATCGCGTCGCTGTCCGCCGATCTGCCCAAGGGCGCGGGGGTCACGATACGCGGCCAATATGCGACGATGAACACCGCCTTCGCGGGGCTGAGCTTCGGCCTGCTCGGCGCGATCGTGCTGATCTACCTGCTGATCGTCGTCAATTTCCAGAGCTGGGTCGACCCGTTCGTCATCATCACCGCGCTGCCCGCCGCGCTCGCCGGGATCGTGTGGATGCTGTTCACCACCGGCACGACCCTGTCGGTGCCCGCGCTGACCGGCGCGATCATGTGCATGGGGGTCGCCACCGCCAATTCGATCCTGGTGGTCAGCTTCGCGCGCGAACAGCTTGCCGAACTGGGCGATGCGACACAGGCGGCGCTGAACGCCGGAATGGTTCGTTTCCGCCCCGTGCTGATGACCGCGCTCGCCATGATCATCGGCATGGCCCCGATGGCGCTGGGCCTGGGCGATGGCGGCGAGCAGAATGCGCCGCTGGGCCGCGCCGTGATCGGCGGGCTGGTCTGCGCGACGATCGCCACCCTGTTCTTCGTCCCCACCATCTTCGCGTTCGTCCATCGCAAGCGCGCCGTGCCCCCTCTCCCTTCCGTGGAAATGCAGCCCAGCCATGTCTGACCTGTCCGATATGAAGTCGCTCTCCGCCCAGGCGGAGGCGGCAGCCCCCCGCCCCGGCACGATGAAAAAGGTCGGCATCGGTGCCGCCGCGATCGCGATCGCCGTCGTCGCGCTCGGGGCCGCGACGCGGATGAACGCGGGCCACTCGCTCGACCGGACCGCCGCGGATGCCGCGCTGCCCACCGTCGCGGTCGTCCGGCCCCAGGCGGGCGGCGATGGCGACGCGCTGGTGCTGCCCGGCAATGTCCAGGCGTTCAACAGCGCCGCCATCTATGCGCGCACCAACGGCTATGTCCGCCGCTGGCTGGCCGATATCGGTGACCATGTGCGCACCGGCCAAACGCTCGCCGTCCTCGACGCGCCCGAGGTGGACCAGCAACTGGCCCAGGCGCGCGCGGATTATCAGACCGCCGTCGCCAACCAGAATCTCGCCGCCTCGACGGCCAGGCGGTGGAACACGATGCTCGCCAAGGACGCGGTGTCGCGACAGGAGGCGGACGAGAAATCGGGCGACCTCGCCGCCAAGTCGGCGCTGGCCCACGCCTCGCTCGCCAATGTCCGCCGATTGCAGGCGTTGCAGGGCTTCACCCAGCTTCATGCGCCGTTCGCGGGCGTCGTGACCAGCCGCGCGGCGCAGATCGGCCAGCTTGTCGTCGCGGGCAACGCCGCCGCACAGCCGCTGTTCACCATTTCCGACGTGCGGCGGATGCGCATCTATGTCCGCGTGCCGCAGGGCTATTCGGCGGAGGTCCGCCCCGGCATGGCGGCGACGCTGTCGCTCCCCGAATATCCGCAGCGCCGCTTCCCCGCGACGCTGGTGCGCAGCGCCCAGGCCGTCGATGCGCAGTCCGGCGCGGTGCTGGTCGAACTCCAGGCCGACAATCCCGACGGCGCGCTGAAGCCAGGTGCCTTCGCCCAGGTCGCCTTCCATGTCGGCACGGGCGACGGCCATGGCATGACGCTGCCCGGCAGCGCGATCCTTTATGGCAATGACGGGCCGAGCGTCGCCGTGGTCGATCACGGCGGGCGGGTGACGGTGAAGCCGGTGACGATCGCCAGCGACGCGGGCAAGACGGTCATCATCTCCCAGGGGCTGGGAGCCGGAGACACGGTGGTCGACTCGCCACCCGACGCGATCCGCAGCGGCGACCATGTCCGCCTCCAGACCGCCACCGCGACGGGCGGGAACGGCACCCATGCGGGCTGAACCGCTCATCGCCATGACGGCCCTTCTGCTCGGGGGGTGTTCGATGGCCCCGGCCTATCGCCCCCCGGCGGCGGCGGTGCCCCCCGCCTTCAAGGAAGCCGCCGTGCCCGCGGGCTGGACCGCCGCCACCCCGCTCGACGGCCAACCGCGCGGCCCCTGGTGGAGCGCGTTCGGCGATCCGGTGCTGAACGATCTGGAGGCGCGCGCCGAACGCGCCAGCCCGACGCTGGCCGATGCGCTCGCCCGCTATGACGCGGCGCGGGCGGAGGCGCGAATCGACCAGTCGGCCCTTTCCCCTCAGCTTTCCGTCTCGGGACAGGCGGGCCGCCAGCGCGTGTCCGCCGAACGGCCGCTCAGCCAGGGAACCGCCGTCACCTATGACAATGTCGTGCTCGGCGGCACATTGGGCTATGAGGTCGATCTCTGGGGTCGTATCCGCGACAGCGTAAGGGCGTCGCGCGCGGAGGCGGCGGCAAGCGGTTCCGACCTCGCCTCGGCCCGGCTCAGCCTTCAGGCGGCGGTCGCGGACGCCTATGCGCGTCTGCGCGGGCTGGATGCGCAGGCCGACCTGCTGCACCGCTCCGCCGAGGCGTTCGGCCGCGCCTATGACCTGACCGTGACGCGGCATGACGGGGGCGTCGTCTCGGGCATCGACGTCAACCGCGCGCGGACCGTGCTGGCCAATGCGCGCGCGCAGATTTCCGCCGTCGCCAATATGCGCGCCGCCACCGAGCATGAGATCGCGGTCCTGACCGGCCAGGTGGCGTCGGACTTCGCCATCCCCGCGCGCGTCCAGCCGCAGGTGGTGCCGCCGGTCCCCGCCGCCACGCCATCCGAACTGCTCCAGCGCCGCCCCGACATCGCGGCGGCGGAGCGGCGTCTCTATGCCGCCAATGCGCGGATCGGGGTGGCGCGCGCCGCCTTCTTCCCGTCGCTGACACTCGGCCTGTCGGGCGGCTGGCAGAGCACGCACGGATCGCTGCTGACCGCGCCCAACAGCTTCTGGGGACTGGGGCCGGTCGCCAGCCTGCTGACGCTGTTCGACGGGGGGCGCCGCCATGCCCAGGTCCGGCTGTCGCGCGCGCAATATGACGGGATGACCGCCGCCTACCGGGCGACCGTCATCACCGCCTTCCGCCAGGCCGAGGATGCGCTCGCCGCCAACCGCTATCTCGCCGCCCAGGCGGTCGATCAGCGGGATGCGGCACAGGCGGCGGCGAAGACCAGCGACCTGGCGCTGACCCGCTACCGTGACGGCGCATCCGACTATCTGGAGGTCGTCACCGCGCAGACCGCCGCGCTCGACGCGCAGCGCACCCTGATCGGCGTCGAGACCGATCGGATGCGCGCCAGCATCGCGCTGGTAAAGGCGCTGGGCGGGCCGCCCGCGACATGACATCGCTGGCAAATTAGCGCTTCATGGACAATGACCTGTTCGCCATTGACGATCGCGAAGGCCATTTCGTTACCTGAATTCGATCGACATTCGAGATTCCAACGGGGCCGAGTGCCGGCTCATGGGCATCCGTGTGGAGACGCCGAGCGATGAACCGCTATCAGTGCCCCGAAGCGACCATCATGACGTCTCCGGCTGATCCGACGTCGCATCTTTCAACTGATGAAGGAAATCGAGAATCGCCCTCGCTTTCGCACTCGTAATCGCATAGCTTTTCCAACCGGTTTCGATCGCATTCTCGATCCCGTGCTCGGCAAGACCAGCGCGGATATTGCATATATAGACCTTGACGACCCGCACCGTCGGGGTGTGCGTCCCCACACGTGCGGCCTGGGCCAAGGCCTGATGGTCCATGAAACGATCCGGCTGATCGAGCATGCGCAGCAGCATATGGGCGGCGGCTCGGCTGATGCGGTCGATGCGTTGCCTGATGAAATTCGCGAAGACCTCATCGCGAACGCTGGAACGGGCCAGTTCCCTTCCTCCAGCGGCGTCCGCCATATGCCCGAGGGCGAGCCCGACACGCTCGGCGATATGGTCGCGTTTCGCTTTCGCCTGATGGATCACCGCTGCCCCGGAAACGCGGCTGCCCGTCAATTCGAGCAGATCGAGCCGCAGCGTCTCGATACGGCCCGAGAGATCTTCGTGCTTCCGGATCGCCGCCACATCTTGAGCGGTACGCAAAACATCACCAGCACAAAGCAGAAGCCCCGCCAGGGCATCGGCATAGGCTTGGTCTGGAGTGTTTACATTGCGCATAATGTATTTCCCCGCTCCCCTTCTTGGAATGATCATTGCACCTTCAGGTGCGGGCCGATGTGTCGTGACACGAAGGCGCCGGATTTTTGAAACGCATCATATGCGCTTCCCCGCCTTGGAACTGATCGGTGACCGATCAGATGCTTTGTGCCGCGACGCCCTGTCCATATTCTTCAACATCTTCCGTCGGGCCGTTCGAAGGGCGATCTTCAGCCATTATCCGGATATCGCCTTGCAAATCGACCCTACCCTGCCGCGACACCGGCACTCATCGCGTCGGTGTCGCGGGTGAGGATCATCGGACTCCGGCGCTGCAACCCCCGTCCGCGAAACAGTAGCGGATGAGGACAGGCGCGCTATCGGCAGCCGCCGGCCGGAGCGGCACCTGGAACCCGAAGTTGCGGTTGTCCATGACGATGCTGGCGATGGTGTTGGGGGCATCGACAGACGCCTGGCGCGTCACGATCAGGGCGTTCCGGTTGCCGATCGCCTGTGTGCCGGTCAGCGAATAGTTGCCGCTGGCGGACAGGCCCGCACCGTCGATCGCATAGCGCCCGATATCGAGGCTCGACGGAGCATTGGTCGCCCACGTCGCCGTGCCGGCCAGCGTATCACCATTGACAAGGCCGTCGACCGCGACGGTCCCGCTGAGTGCCGGCAGCGGATCGCCATAGGTGATGCGGATGGGCGTTGCGCGGTAGATCACCGATAGCGGCCGCGGGGTAACCACCAGATCGGCCCCGACATAGGTGACGGCGTAATTGGCCGATGCGCCCAGCGTGCCCTGCCCGATGCCGTAGCGGCCGACATTGCTGGTCGGGGCCGCATTGGACGTGAGCGCGCCGGTCAGGCTGTCCCCATTGACGAGACCACGACCACCGATGGTGTAGGTCAGTGCCGGGTTCGCGTCGCCATACACGCGGGTCCGTGCATCGGCGCTGACCGTGATCGCTCGCGGCGTGATCGCCAAGGCCGTGGCATTGCCGCTGTCCTGGACGCTGGTGACCGCATAATTGGCGCTGGCGCCCAGGCCCGAGCCCTCCACGGCGTAGGTGCCGACATTCGATGTCGACGAACCGGTCGTGGTCCACAAGACCGATCCCGTCAGCGTGTCGCCGTTGACCAGGCCGCTGTTCGCGACCGTGCCCGTGAGACCGGTCACCGCATCGCCGTAGAGGCTGTTCAGCGGCGTGGCGGTGTAGGTGATCGTCAGCGGCCGCGCGTTCACGACGAGGTCCGTCCCGACATAGCTCAGCGCGTAATTGCCCGAGGCTGCCAGCGAACCCTGGTCGATCGCATAGCTCCCGACGTTGCTCGTGGCCGTCGCGGTCGTCGCGAGCGCGCCGGCCAGCACGTCCTCCCCGACCAGCCCCAATCCGCCGATCGTATAGGTCAGTGCCGGGTTGGCATCACCGTACAGGCGGCTGAGCGCATCGGCTGTCACGGTGATCGCGCGCGGCGTGATCGCGAGCGCCGTGGCATTGCCCGCCGCCTGGACGCTCGTCAGCAGGTAGTTCTCGCTCGCGCTCACCCCCGCACCGGTGACCGCATAGCTGCCCACCACCGGATTGGCGGACGCGTTCGTCGTCCACGTCGCCGTCCCTGCCAGGCTGTCACCGTTGACGAGACCGTCGCTGGCGACCGCACCCGTCAGCGCCGGTAGCGCATTGCCGTAGACGCCCCTGACCGGCGTCGCGGTATAGGTCACCGTCAGCGGGCGGGCGGTGACGCTCAGGTTGTTGCCCGCGAAGATCAGGTCGTAGTTCGCCGACCCAGTCAGCGTGCCCCGGCTGATGCTGTAGGTGCCGATGCCGCTGGTCGCCACCGCATCGGTGGCCAGAGAACCGCTCAGCGTATCGCCGTTCACCAGGCCGTTGCCGCCCACGACATAGGTAAGCGTCGGGTTCGCATCGCCATAGCGCCGCGACTGCGCATCGGCATCCACGGTGATCGTCCGCGGGATGATGGTGAGCGCGGTCGCATTGCCGCTGCCCTGGATCTCGGTCAGCGCATAATTCGCGCCGCCGCCGAGCCCGGAGCCGGTGATGGCGTACCGACCGATACCGGATGTCGACGTCGCATTGGTGGTCCAGACCCGCGCACCGGTGAGCGAGTCCCCGTCGAGCAGACCGTTCACGTCCACCGTTCCCGAGATATCCTGGAACGTCTCGCCGTAAACGCCTGGGGTGGGCCGCGCGCTATAGGTGATCGTCAGCGGTCGCGGCGTGACCGTCAGGTCGGCCCCGACATAGGTCAGCGCATAGTTGTCCGATGCGGCCAGCGAACCCTGCGCGATCGCATAGCTACCCACATCGCTGCGGGTGGCTGCGGTCGTCACGAGCCCGCCGCTCAGCGCGTCGCCATCGACCAGCCCCAGTCCGCCGACCGTGTAGGTCAGCGCCGGGTTGGCGTTGCCATAGACGCGGCTGAGCGCATCCGCCGTGACCGTGATCGCACGCGGATCGATCGTCAGGGCGGTGGCATTGCCCGCCGCCTGGACGCTGGTCAGCCGGTAATTCTCGCTCGCCCGCAGGCCGAAACCCTTGACGGCATAGCGGCCCACGACCGGAGTGGCCGACGCGCCCGTCGTCCACGCCGCATTGCCCGTCAGGCTGTCGCCGTTGACGAGGCCGTCGATGGCGACCGCCCCCTCCAGATCCGGCAGCCCATTGCCATAGACGCCGCTGACCGGGGTCGCCGTGTAGGTCACCGTCAACGGGCGAGGCGTCACGCTCAGGTCGTTGCCCGCGAAGGTCAGGGCGTAGTTCGCCGAGGCGGCCAGCGTCCCCTGCAGGATGCTGTACTGCCCGATATCGCTGGTCGCCACCGCATCGGTCGCCAGCGCGCCGGTCAGCGTGTCACCATTCACCAGACCATTACCGCCGACCGTATAGGTAAAGGTCGGCTCCGCATCGCCATAGAGCCGCGACTGCGCATCGGCATCGACCGTGATCGCACGCGGGGTGATGGTCAGCGCGGTGGCGTTGCCGGTATCCTGAGTGAAGACGTAATTGCCGTTATTGGCCGTCAGCCCCGAACCCGTGACCGCATATTGCCCGATGCCGTTGGTGACCCCGGCCGTGGAGGTGAACGCCAACGTACCGCTCGTCGCACTCGCCACCGTTTCGTTGTTGACGAAGCCCGTCACGTTACCCGTCAGCGCCGGATTGGCGTCGCCATAGCCGCGGCTGGCCGCGTCGGCGACATAGGTCAGCGTGGCCGGCGTGATCTCGCCCGACAGGGTGCTGCCGCCGTTCACCACCACCCTGTAGCCATAGATGGGCGTCTGCCCGTTCAGGGCCGTGGCGCTGCCGAAGCCGGAGACGGTCACCGTCTTGCCGGTGCCGACGTTCGCGGTGTCGAAGGTCGCCACGGCCGTCCCGAGCGTCACGACGTCGCCGGCGGCGGCCCCGGTCACATCATAGTTCGCCGACGTCAGCGATGCGGCGGTGGTGCCGTCATAGACCTTCGACACGCTACCCTTCAGCGACGCCTGCACGGTCGGCGCCAGCGCGTAGAGCACGCCGTTGCCCTGACGCGGCACGAACTGGTTCAGATAGTCATACTGGATGTAATCGGGCGCCAGACCGCCGAGGACGGTCGTACCGGGCGCGGCAGAACCGACGATCCAGCCCTGAGACGCTTGGAGCGCACGGCTGCCGGCGTTGTTGGTAAAGCTGCCGACCGCAGTTACGTTGATCGCATCGGCAGTGATGCCGCTGCCCGCCGCCAGGGTCAGATCATTGTCCGAAGACAGGAACGCATAGCTCGAACCATTGGTCTGGCTCGAATTCCCGACGATCAGCGCGCGATCGAGGGTGAAGCCCCCGCTGCCGGTCGCCTGGACATACAGGTAATCGGTTCCCTGCGCGGAAAGGTCGGCATAGCGCGCCGATCCCAGCGTGGTGCCGAGCGCCGCGTCCACCGCCGACCAGTTCGACAGGGCGGTCCGGATGTCCCACGTCTTCGATCCCATGGACAGGCCGGACAGATTGCCGCTCGTGTCGATCTTGCCGTTGTCGGAATAGAACAGCCCGCTGGCCGTCGTCGCGCCGGGCAGCGTCACCGTCAGCGCGATCGTCCGGCCCGCCACGCCCAGCGTCCCGTTCGGGACAACCGTATAGAAATAGCCGTTCGCCCCCGCCGACACGGTCGGCGCGTTCACGCCATAGGTGGCGACCCGGGCACCCGGCGCGACCTGACCGGTCGAACGGTCGACCGCGATCCCCGAGATCGCCTGGACGCCGTTCGGGAAGAAGCTCTTCAGATAGGGATATTGGCCATTGGTGCCGCCGCCCCAGAACGTCGCATCGAGGCCGAAGCTTGCGGCGCCATTGGTTTGCAGGGATGTGGTCGTGGACCCGCTGACGGCGGGGACCAAAGAGCTCATGGAGCCGTAGGCCGATGTCAGGCCGCTCGTGTCGCTATCGAACGCGACATTGGCGACGGCACCCCCCGAACCCGTTTGCAAGCCGATCAAACCGCCGAGATAGGCAAAGCCGCCTTGAAAGACCACCCGACCCGTCGAATAGGCTTGGCTGATATTTCCAGAATAATTCTCGCCTGCGAGTCCACCGGCATACGGCGTGCCGACCGGGACGCTGGAAGGCAGTAGTGTAACGCTGCCCATGGCATAGGCCTGATAGATTTGGGCCTGCAGATTGCCGCCGACCAGACCGCCGACTTGGTTGGTCCCACTGACATCGCCGAGCGCGAAGGACTGCATGACGCTCGTTTGTGCGTTCCCGGCACCAAGGAGTCCGCCGACATATTCGTTACCCTTGACGGTTGCCGAACTATACGACTGCAGGATCGATGCTGAGTCGGAAGAGTATCCGACAAGGCCTCCGGTGTAGGAATTGATTCCTTCTGGCTGAAGAACTTTCCCGGTCGAATAGGCCCGGATGATCTTCCCTCCGTAACTCCATCCGACCAAAGATCCGACGTTATTAAAATTGCCGGAGATGGCCACGTTCGTCAGTCCGAGGTCGCGAATTAACCCGTTTTGCTGGATGACACCGAACAATGCGGTGGCGCCGAGGCGGTTTGCGGTCGTACTGGTACGCGTGATCGACAGCTTGTCGATCGTATGCCCCAGACCGGTGAAGACGCCATCGAACCCGCCGCTGTTGGGTACGCCGGCTGAGTTCGTGGTCGCATTCTGACCGACAAGGGCGTCGAAATAGCTGTAGGCGCTCGCATCTAGATTCTTAGCCAGTGCGAACTTGCCGGTCAGGTTCGCCGCCGTAACGCTGCCCGTACCGCCTCGGGCGGCCGCGCCGTCAATGAAGTCGATGTCGTCCATCGACCGCACCAGCGTATAGGCCGCGCCGTTCATCGTCAGCGCCTGACCCGACGGGCCGTCCGCGAAGGTCAGCGAACTGCCCGCCGCAAACGCCAGCCCGCCGTTGAACCCGGTGTTTCTGTCATAGCCGAGCACGACCTTGCCGCCGCCGGTGATATCGATCGGCGCGTTGACCAGCAGGCTTTTCGACGATCGGAGCGTCAGCGTCCCCGTACCCGCCATCGACACCGGCGCGGCGACGGTCAGGTCTCCGGCGGTGGTCTCGACGCCCAGACCGGCCGTCAGGGACAGGGCGGTGTCGATGGTGAAGCCCGCAATATTGGTTGCAGTAAGGCGGGGAGCCAGCGATGAAAGTGCAGCCTGTTGGCCAGCGCTCAACCCCGCCAGAGCGGCAGCACGTTCGGATATGGCGGTTGAAAAGGATGCCTGTGCTGTCCGTGTGCGTAAGAACCCGCCATCGATATTGAACTGGCCGGTCGAGCCCGTCAATGTTGCCAGATTCGCGCCGTTGATAGTGCCGGTCGCCGTCGAGTCTGCGGTCGTCGCGACGAGTACGCTGGTGCCGCTTGGGGAGAGCGTCCCGGCGGGGAGCATCATGTAATAATAGCCGTTCGCACCGGTCGTGACGCCAGAGAATGCACCGCCGCCGACGCTGGCATAGACGTACTTGGCGCCGCCTGCCCCCGAAGCGAGCTGGGTTACACCCGCGTCGCTATAGGCCGTGCCGAACACCGCCTGGACTCCGTTGGGGAAGAAAGCGGTCAGATACGGATACAGTCCACCGACATTGGTGGCGAACGCCGGACTAAATCGCCCGCTGTTCCCGTATTGCAGACCGAAGGTGGTAATGCCCTGCTCCGCCCCGCCCGCGCTGGTGCCTTGGCCCGAGGTGTCGATATCCCAATAGCTCTCGCTGATACTCGAATTATTGCTGTTGCCGATGAGGCCGCCCGCATTTCTACCAGAAACCGCCCCCGTCGAGTAAGTCGCCGTGACGCGACCATAGAGCGATGTGCCTATAAGGCCACCGGCCCCCTCGCCGTTCACAGCGCCGGTTGCATAGGCATTCGTGAGCGCGATGCTGTCGAGATAGCCGATCAATCCGCCGGCGTTAGGACCCGTGACCGCACCGGTGGCATAGACCGTATTTATGCCTTGACCGTTAGCCAGGCCGATGAGCCCACCAACCCTGCCACTGGTCGCCGTTACAGCGCCGGTTGCGTAGGACCGGCGGAC
The DNA here is from genome assembly GCF_038084995.1 of Sphingomonas sp. 2378. Classification (NCBI taxonomy): domain Bacteria; kingdom Pseudomonadati; phylum Pseudomonadota; class Alphaproteobacteria; order Sphingomonadales; family Sphingomonadaceae; genus Sphingomonas; species Sphingomonas sp. 2378. The sequence goes on along the minus strand of NZ_JAXCMJ010000049.1, from coordinate 8,474 downwards.
GATGCCGGAATTTTTGCCGACCAGTCCGCCGACCTCCTGAGCCCCGCTCACGGTCATGCCGGAATAGGAATTGGATACGATGGCACCGAAACCAAACGTCGCGCCGGCCAGACCGCCCACACTATTGCCCGAACTCGAAATCGATCCCGTGGAATAGGCGTTCTGGATTAAGCCTTCATTTGTAGCAACGAGGCCGCCCCCGCGGCCCGTCGAGGTGATATTCGCACCGACTACGCCGACATTCCGCACGATCGCGGCAGCGCCTGTCGCGCCGATGAAACCCGTATAATCGTTCGTCCCTGCCATACTGAGATTGCTGACGACATGGCCCAGACCATCGAACGTGCCAGTGAACGGATAGGAGCTGTCACGCCCGAACACGGCGCGGGTAAAGCTCGTGCCCGCGGCGTCGATGTCGTTCGCCAGCGCGTAATTACCGGAAAGGCCGCTATTGATCCCATCGAGATCAGTCAGGCTGCGGACCAGCGTGAAGGATGTTCCGTTGAGCGTCACCGCCTGCCCGGACTGCCCACCCGCGAACGTCAATGCGCCTCCCTGGCCATAGGTCAGCCCACCGGTGATCTCATTGACCGTGGAGTAGTTTAGCGCGACCTTGCCGCCGCCATTGACGGTGATCGGCGCGTTGATAGCGATATTGCCTGCGGCGTTCAGCGTCAGTTGACTGCTCGACGCCCAGGCGATCGGCGCGGCGACGGTGATGTTGCCCGCCTCCGACCCCGACCCCGAGCTACCCGTCGATACGGTGACGTTCGCGCTGGCCAGCGCGTTTTGCAGCGTCGCCACGTTGATGACGCTGCCGCTTGCCGTGGCGGTGAAACCGGACTGGTTGCTGTCGGTCGCGCTCGAAATGGTGACGTTGTACGGATCGAGCAGCAGCGTGCCGAAGCGGCTGCCGGTCAGGTCGGCGGTGCCGCTATAGGCCAGCACCGCCTTGCCCGAGACTTCCGCATCGCCGCCGATGCCGCTCCCTGCACCCTTCGCGCTGATCGCGCCGGCGAAGTCGGTCCGGTGATCCGACCAGAGCACGACCGAGCCGCCGTCGCCGGTGCCCACCGCGTCGGCCTTGACGGTGCTGCCCGCATCGACGTTCAGCGTAGCGGCCCGCGCCAGCGTGCCCCCGCCCTGCCAGTCGCCGCCGACCCGCACCCGGCCCCCGCCCGTCGCGCCCGAGGCGTCGAGCGTCGCGCCGGTCAGGTTGATCGCGTCACCGGTCAGCGTGATCGTGCCGCCCCTGGTCGAGACGCTCGACGCATCGAGCACGCCCGACACGTTGACGATCCCGCGCGCCGCGTCGCGCGCGGTGCCCGTGCTCAGCACGATGTCGCTCGCGGTGATCCGGCCCGCGACGGTGATGCCCCCTTCGGGCACCGCGACGCGCAGGAAGCCGCTGCCGTCAAGATCGAGCGCCTCGCCGCCCCCGGCCATCGCCTCGACCCGCGCGCGGACATAGCCGCCCGCCTTGTCCTGCAACAGCCCGGCGAAGCCGCCCTTGGCGAAGCCGATCGGCTGGGCGTCACGGCGGCCCGTCACGGTCAGCGTATCGCTGCCCGCCATGAAGTCCCTGTCGGCGATGTCCAGCGTCGAGGCGGTGAAGCCCGCCGCGTTCACGCTGCCCGTCTTGGTGATCAGGATGCCGTTGGGATTGACCAGGAACACCCGGCCGTTGGCGTTGAGCTGCCCCGCGATCACGCTGGTCGTGTCGCCGGTCACCCGGTTGAGCAGCGCGGACCGGGCGTCGGGCTGGACGATGTCGACACGCCCCCCCTTCGCGATCGAGAAGTCCTGCCAGTTGATGATCGCGCGGTCCGTGGTCTGCGTGATCGTCATGGCATGGTCGGACGGCGTGCTGATCGACGCCTGGCCCGCCTGGACCTGACCGCCGGTCGGGACCGACTGGGCGAATACCGGCGAGGCCAGCGCACTGCTGGAGAGAAGGACGAGCGCGATTTTCTTGGTCATGGTACGGCCCCCGGATTAAAAGCGAGTGAGAACGGAGAAGGTCAGGCGGTCGGGTCGAAGCCCCTCGAGATGGGCGCGGCCATATTCCAGGCTGGCGGTGACACCCGGGCTCCCGTCCCGGGCCTGCCCCGCGACGCGCATCCCCGCGCCATAGGCAAAGGCGTCGGTGCGACGCCGTTCGAACACCGTGGGCTGCTTGAACCACACGGTCCCTTGTGCGGCGAAGGCATAGGGCGTGATGTTCGCCAGGATGCCGCTGGCGGCGGCGACGAACGGCGCCTTCAGCTCGCCCCGGGCGAAGAAGCCGCTGTCGCCCTGCACCCGCCCCGCATCGAGCGGCGAAATGCCGTCGACCGAGGCGATGCCGAACTGCTCCGCATTGGCCATCACCTGGCCGAAGCTGGTCTGGCCCCGCGCACGCAGACCCACCGCCAGATTGGGGGCCAGCGGCTGGGTGAGGTTGAACGACGCCGTCAGCTTGCGGAAGTCGGCGTCCGTGGCCGCACGCGACAGCGGCACCGCCACCGTCGCCTGCGATGCGGAGCGCGCGCCCAGCCCCGTCACGCCCAACGAGGCTTCGACCTGGGCCGAGACAAAGCCCTGACCCGGCAGATAGGCGCTCGCGTCGGCGCCGAGCCGCACCACCCGCAACCGGTCCTGCGACAGGGGCAGGACGACCGGGTCGATGATCCGCACCCGCTCATTCTGCGCATCGAATCCGAGCGAGGCGCCTACCGACACGTCCCGCCGCCGCACCACCGGATAGCGCAAGGTCGAGGAGAAACGCTGGAAGCGGCTGCCGAACCCGGGCGAGGTCGCGCTGGCGGGACGCGGCGCGGTGCGCGCATCGGTGCCCTCCAGGGTCAGCGTCAGGCCGTCATCGCCCAGCGGCACGACAAGCCCGGCTGCCAGCGCACGGTTACGCGGCGTCGGGTCGAGCACGCTGGTGCGGTGCCCGGTATTGGGCAGCCCCGAGGCGCGCAGGTAGATCTGCTCGCCCGCCCCCAGCACGGAGTTGAGATTCACCCCCGCGCCATAGGTCAGCGAGCCCAGCGCGCTGGACAGCGTGTTATCGAGGCTGACGAACCCCGAGACCGGCTGCCACTCGCCCTCCAGTCGCAGCACCGTCCCGCCCGGACGCTCGCCGGGCGACAACGTCGAGCGCACCGTCACGCCCGGCACGTCGGCGGCCAGCATCAGCCGCCGTTCGAGATCGCGCAGGGTGAGCGCCTTGTCCTCGGTCAGTTGCTCGGCCAGCCGCGCGATGCGCGAACGGACATTGGCGGGCAGCCCCGACGTGTCGACCCGCTCGATAAAGCCTTCCACCACGGCGAGGCGCACGGGCGCACCGTCCTTCAGATCCTGCTGCGGCACCGACACGCGGAGCAGCACCCGCCCCGCCTTCGCCTCGGCCATCTCCGCTTCACCCGCCGCGGCGAAGATCTCGGCAACCGACACGCGCTTGCCATCCAGACGCTGGCGCAACTGCGCCTCGGTCGCGGGCGACAGTTTCCCGCCCTCGATGGTCAACCCCTGGGGCGTCACGAATAGCGTGTTGGCACCCTCCGGCGGGGTCCGCATCGCCTCCGCCGGAAGGGTTAGCGGCGCGCGTAGCTCCGCCTGTGCCGGCGGGGCATAGCTTGGCGGTGTGATCTGGCTCGCCGTCTGGGCGAACACCGTCACCGGTAACAGAGCAATCAATGCCCCCGCCATAGCGACCGTATAATGCGACAGGATCGTCTTCTTGGACATTGATGCCCCCCTTTGAATTTCGATTGGCATTTATAATTTGGGTTTACTTGAGCTTCGGCCGTCTGATCGGCCTCCCCCAGGGCGATTATTGCCCTTGGGGGGAGGCCTGCCGTCAGAAGCGGCTGGCGATGAAGCGGATCGTCGGCGTGATGACGCGGTTGGTTGGATAGGGAAGACCGGCCCCCTTGCTCGGTGCACAGCGAGCGGAACCGTTCTGATCCGACGCGCAGGTCAGCCCCATCAGATCGGTCGACTCTCCGCTGCCCGAACCGTCCGCTCGATTGCCCGAGCCATTGGAGTTACCGTCACCCCGGTTCGTGCCGGTGCCCTCGTCGGTCGACGATCCGGTGCCGTTCGAGGTGCTTGCGTTCCCGTTCCGCCCCGAGGCGCTGGCACTGCCGGATGCGGTGGACCCCGATCCGCCGGAGCCTGCGTTCCCGGTCGAGAGCCCGTTCGAGCCATTGCCGCTCCCGGCGCCTGCCGAACCAAAGCCACCCGATCCGGTATTTCCGTTGGAGAAGCCGTTCCCGCCATTGCCATTCCCGGCGCCCGCCGAACCGAAGCCGCCCGAACCCGTGCCATTCGAAGGATCCGTGCTCGGGAACCACAAACCGCCCCCCGAACCGAACACGACCGAAATGTTGGTGCCGTCGCGCATCACCGGCGGCAGCTGATTGCCAAGCCTGCCGGCCTCCCTGATGACCTCGGGCGTGATCACACGAATGCCATCATCGGAACCGCGATTGATGGTGAAGACACCGTTCGTGAACGCCACCCGATAGTTCGAGCCCGCCGACAGGCTGCCGCCGCTGATCGTGTAGGTACCAGCGCCTTCGCCAGCGCTGCGCGTCGCGACACCGCTCATGCTGTCGCCGGACACCATCCCGTCGCCGCCGACCGTGAAGCTCAGCGCCGGATCGACCTGACCTTGCGTCTTCGACACGTTGTTGAGCGTGACCAGCAGATCGCGCGGCGTGATCGTGCCGATGTCAGCCGAGACGGCGGTGTTCTGAAGCAGGTAGTTGCCAGAGTCAGCGCCATTCACCGCCAGGCCCGATACCGTGACCCTCTTGCCCGTGCCGACATTGCGGTCCGCATAGCTGGCGCTGGCGGCCGTGACGGACAGAGCATCGCCTGCGACCACGCCGTCGAGATTGACCGGCGACAGCGTGGCCGTCGTCGTGCCGTCATAACGCTTGGTGACCGCCCCGGTGAGTTGCCCGGTCAGCAGCTTGCGAGCGATGGCGCCTGTCGCGTCGACCTTCACCACGGCGTAATTGCCGCCGGCATTGCCGTCATCGATCGTCCAGTTATCGACGGTCAGCGTACGGTTGCCGACGTTCCGGCCGTCGAAGCTTTGGCGCAGGCCGTTCACCTGGTCGCCGGCCATCAGGCCGCTCACCGTGACCGCGCCATTCGACGCGTTGGTCCCGTCATAGACCTTGCTGTCGCCACTTGCCGCGAGCGTCAGCGTGGCCTTGCCGATCGAAGCCGTACCGCTGGCGATCGGGGCGAGCACGTAATTGCCCGCATCGGCACCGGTGAGCGATGCATTCGTCAGCGTGACACTCTTGTTCACGCCGACATTGCGATCGGCAAAGGCGAAGGATGCGCTCGCCGCGACATCGTCGCCGGACACCATATTGCCAAGCGAACCGAAGCGGCCCACAGCCCCGGTCGTACCGTCGTAGATCTTGTCCTGGACGCTGACCGCGGCGGTCAGCGTGCGGCGCGTGATCGTACCGGCGGCATCGCGCAACGTGACGACATAATTGTCGCCGCCATTGCCGTCATCCACGCTGAAGCCGTTCACCGTGATCAGGCGGTCGCCGGCATTCCGGCTATCAAAAGCCTGGGTCGCACTGACCCGATCGTTGCCGATCAGCCCGGAGGCCGTGACCGAACCCGCCGACGACAGGCTGCCGTCATAGACCTTGGTGTCACCCGTCGCCGCCAGCACCAGGCTGGCCCGGGCGACATCGGCCAGGGCGGTCAGATTGCCCGATGCAAGGGCATAATTGCCAAGACCGTTGCCGCTCAGACCGTAGCCGGTGAGGAGAAGGCTCTTGCCCATTCCCGCATGGCGATCGCCAAGCGTGCCGGTCGCGCCGGACATGTCGAGGGCAATCCCGTCTGCCAGCATCAGGGCCTGCGTCGTGGTATCGCCATCCGCCGCCAGGAAGACCAACGAGCCGTGCTGGCTGGCGCTCAGCAGATCGGTGCCGTCATAGGTCTTCGCACCACGCCCCGACACCGAGATCGAAACGAGACGCGGCGTGATCGCGCCGACATCGGCCGAAGCGTGATCATTCAACAGCACATAGTTGGCCGCATCGGTACCGCCCAGGACCATGCCCGACACCGTGACCCGCTTGCCCGTCCCCACATTGCGATCGGCATAGGTCGCCGATGCGGTCGTGAGATCGAGCGCGTCGCCCGCGATCACGCCATCGAGGTTGACCGGGAGCAGCGTTGCGTTGCTCGTCCCGTCATAGGTCTTGGCGACGCCGCTGGTGAGTTGCCCGGTCAACCGCTTCTTCGCGATCGTGCCGACGGCACCGACCGTGACGACGGCATAGTTGCCTCCGCCATTGCCGTCGTTGATCGTCCAGCCCGTGGCGCCGAGGCTGCGATGGCCCGCATCCTTGCTTGCGAATGTCTGGACAAGGCCGCTCAAGGTATCGCCGTTCACCAGGCCGGTGACGCCCACCACGCCATTCGACGCGTTCGTGCCATCATAGGTCTTGGCGTCGTCGACCGCCGTGAACGTCAACACCGCCTTGGCGATGTCGGCCGTTCCATAGGCGATGCGATCCAGAGCATAATTGCCGGCATCGCCGCCGGACAGGGCCACGCCGCTGACGGTCAAGGCCTTGGCCGTGCCGGCATTGCGATCGACAAAGGCGAACAGGCCATTGCCCGAGAAGGCGACATCGTCTCCCGTCACCACCCCGAACAAGCCCGTCATCGAACCCGTCGCCGCCGTCGTGCCATCATAGACCTTGCCGTTGACCACGCCGGTCGCCTGCAACAGCTTGGGCGTGATGAGGCCACTCACCGGGCCGCCGGTCGTCACGACATAGTTGTTGCCGCCATTCCCGTCCGCGATCGTCCAGCCGCCATCGATCGTCAGCAGGGCATTGCCCGCATTCCGGGTGTCGAACGACTGCGTGGCGGAGAAAGCGTCACCGCCCACCAGGCCGATCGCCTGCACCTGTGCGGCCGATCCCCTTGTGCCGTCATAGACCTTGGTGTCGCTTACGGCGTTGAGAGACAGCGCTCTCGCCGTGATCGTGCCCGTACCGACGCCCAGGCCACTCAGCACATAGTTGGCGGCATCCGCCCCGCTCAAAACCGCGCCGGTGACGTTGACCGCCTTACCGGTACCGGCATGGCGATCGGCAAAGGACAGCGCACCACCCGAGAGGGTCACGCGGTCGCCGACCACCAGATTCTGCAGGTCGCCGAACGTGCCGCTGGCCGCCAGCGTGCCGTCATAGACCTTGCTGTCGACCGAAACCGCGGTCGTCAGCACGCGCTGCGTGATCGCGCCGGCGATATCGACCAGCGTGACGACGTAATTGTCACCGCCATTGCCGTCGCTGATGGCATAGCCGCGATCGATGCGAAGGATACGGGCACCCGCATTCTTGCTGTCGAACGATTGGCTGAGCCCGCTCACGCGGTCCCCGGCGACCAGCCCGGTCATGGTGACGGTTCCGGCCGACGAGGTCGTCCCGTCATACTGACGAATATCGGACCCGGCGGTCAGGATCAGGCTTGCCCTGTCGATCGTCGCGGTGGCCGTGGAACCGAGCGGCACCAGATTGTAATTGCCCGCATCCGCCCCGGTCAGGCTGCCGCTCCCGATCGTCACGTTCTTGTTCGCGCCTGCGTTGCGATCGACAAAGTTCATCGCGGCATGGGCGGAGACATCGTCCCCGGCGATCAGATTCTGGAGCGGACCGAAGCTACCGGTGGCGGTCGTCGTGCCGTCATAGACCTTGTTGTTGACGGTCACCGTCGTGGCGAGATCGCGCTTGGCGATCGTCCCGTTGGCATCGCGCAGGGCCACCACATAATTGTCGCCGCCATTGCCGTCCGAAAGCGACACGCCATTGACCCGGATCGTCCGCGCACCGGCATTGCGGCTGTCGAAGGCCTGCCCGGCCGTGACGGTATCGCCCGCCATGAGCCCCGTGACCAATACCACGCCGGTCGACGTCGCGGTGCCGTCATAGACCTTGCTGTCCGCCACCGCCGTCAGCGTCAACTGCGCGCGAGCGATATCGGCAAGCCCATGAGCGGGCGCCCCGGACAGGACGTAGTTGCCGTTCGTATTACCGTCGAGCACATAGCCCGTCAGGTCCACGCTCTTGCCTGTCCCGGCGTTACGATCCGCGAGGACACCCGTGACCCCCGAGATATCGAGGCGGACGCCGTCCGCACGCATCAGCCCCTGCGTCAGTGCGTCGCCATCGGCGGTCAGGAAGACAAGCGACCCGAATTGGCCCGCGCCCAGCGCGTTGGTGCCGTCATAGGCCTTGGCTCCTCGGCCCGTGGTGGTGACCACCACCTGACGCGCGGTGATCTCGCCGACATTGCCTGAAGTCGAGGTCGACCGCAGGACGTAATTGTCCGCATCCGCGCCGTTCAGCGCCATGCCCGACACCGTCACCCGCTTGCCCGTGCCGGCATTCTTGTCGGCATAGGCGGCGCTGGTGGCGGTCACGGTGACCGCA
>NZ_JAXCMJ010000048.1:0-26447 GCF_038084995.1 Sphingomonas sp. 2378 | reverse complement strand
CGCGTCCGCATCGAACGCATCGCCATATCGTCGAGCATCCGCTGACGCAGCGCGGTGATGGGGGCTTGGGTCGGTGACGTCGTCATGACAGGGTTCCTCTTGTTGAAGGAACCCCATCGTCTGCCTCCGATGCCGCAGGGACAAACCTCAGCGCCGACCCGCTACCTCACCGCCAACACCACTGCCGCGCAGCGGCTTCGTGCTTTGGGTCACATGTACGTCGATGCGGAACGTCGCGCAGCCCTGGTCGCTTTGATTGCAAGGACGCTGAAGTCCGCGGAGATGTCGAAGTGGCGGAAACCAGAATGGCGACCCTCTATCGCATGGTGCTGCCTGAGCACACCTGTCCGTTCGGCGTCCGCGCCAAGCAGATGCTGGAGGCGGCCGGGTTCATGGTCGACGATCGCCTGCTGCAATCGCGTGAGGAGGTCGATGCCTTCAAGGTGGAGCAGGGCGTCGCCACCACGCCGCAGATCTTCATCGATGGCGAGCGGATCGGCGGCAGCGACGACCTCGAACGCTATTTCGAGCGGGCCTGAGCGGATGGATCGCCGGGACGCTGTTGCTGCGGGCGGATTGGCACGCGTTGCAGCGCTGGCGGCCGTCGGTGCGGTGCTTGGCGCGAGTGCCATCATCGGACGGCGCAACGCCCCGGACCCGTCGCACCCGGGCATTCGCCGCTGGTATCGGCGGCTGGACAAGCCCGGCTACACGCCACCCGATGCGGTGTTCGGCGCAGTCTGGCCGGTGCTGGAAACCGGTCTCGCGGTCGGCGGCTATCGCCTGTTGCGCCGCCCGGCCGGGGGCGTGCGAAACGTGGCTGTCGGCCTGTGGCTGGTCAACGCCGCGATGGTCGGCGGCTGGACGCAGCTCTTCTTCCGCGAAAAGCGGCTCGGTGCGAGCGCGGCCGCCTCGGGCGCGATGGTCGCGACTGGCGCCGCCTATGTCGCCGCGGCCGGGAAGGTCGACCGACCGGCGGCGGCCGTGGCGCTACCGTTCGTCGCCTGGCTCGGCTTCGCCACGCTCCTGGCCGAGCGGATCTGGCGCGACAATCCGGATGAGGGGAAATGACGCGGGTCACCGTCTGGCACGACGGCGCCTGTCCGCTCTGCCAGCGCGAGATCGCGGTGGTGCGACGGCTCGATAGGCGCGGCGCGATCACGTTCGTGGATGCGGCGGGCGGCGGCCCCTGTCCCGTCAGCCGGGCCGAGATGCTGGCGCGCTTCCACGCCCGCGAGGATGACGGTCCGCTGCTGTCCGGCGCGGCCGCCTTCGCCGCGATGTGGCGCGCGGTCCCGGCGCTGCGTCCGCTGGGCGAGCTGGCACGCAATCGCCTGATCTTGTCGGGGCTGGAACGCCTGTACCTTGGCTTCCTTCGCGTCCGGCCACGTCTGCAACGATGGCTGGCCTGGCGGGAGGCAAGGACATGAGGCCCCGGCCCGACACGCCGTCGCCGGGACAGGAGAGCGTGTGGCGCTATCCTCGCCCCGCCATCGCGGAATCCAGCGACCGGCGGATCCGCATCGAGCATCGTGGCGTCCTGGTCGCCGACACCGGCAAGGCCGTCCGGACGCTGGAGACCAGCCATCCGCCGAGCTGGTACCTGCCGCCCGCCGACCTGACGCCCGGTCTGCTGCGCCGCTCGGATCGGCGATCATTCTGCGAATGGAAGGGCGAGGCGGTCTATTGGCACCTGGTGGTTGGTGGCGAGGTGCTGCGCGACGTGGCGTGGAGCTACCCGGAGCCGACCCCGGCCTTTGCGATCCTGCGCGATCACATCGCCTTCTATGCCGGACCCCTCGACCGATGCACGGTGGATGGCGAGCCGGTGGTCGCGCAGCCCGGTGGCTTCTATGGCGGGTGGATCACGGCAGACTTGGCCGGACCGTTCAAGGGCGTGCCGGGCAGCATGGGGTGGTGAGGCGCTCCGCCGTCGGACGGCGCTACGAGAAGCCGACTACGGCGTGGGGGACATAGGGCGCTTCCAGCCGCGCGATCTCGTCGTCCGACAGCACAAGGTCAAGCGCGGCGATCGCGTCTTCAAGGTGTGTCGGCTTGGATGCGCCGACGATCGGCGCGGACACCTCCGGCTTGGCGAGTACCCAGGCGAGCGCGATCTGTGCGCGCGGAACACCACGCTCGCTCGCAACGGCCGCAACGGCCTCGACCACCTTGCGATCCGCCTCCGCCGTCGCCGCGTAAAGCGTGCGGCCGAACGCATCGGTGGCCGAGCGTTCGGTCGTCTCATCCCAGTCCCGGGTCAGCCGGCCGCGGGCGAGCGGGCTCCACGGAATCACCCCGATCCCCTCTGCGTCGCACAGCGGCAGCATTTCGCGCTCCTCTTCCCGGTAGAGGAGGTTGACGTAATTCTGCATGGTCGAGAAGCGCGTCCAGCCGTTCGCCTCGGCGACGTGGAGCATGGTCGCGAACTGCCAGGCAAACATCGACGACGCGCCGATATAGCGCGCCTTGCCCGCCTTCACGACGTCGTGCAGTGCCTCCAGCGTCTCCTCGATCGGCACCTCATGGTCGAAGCGATGGATCTAGTAGAGGTCGACATAGTCGGTGCCGAGCCGGGTCAGGCTGGCATCGATCTCGGTCATGATCGCCTTGCGGCTGAGGCCTGCGCCGTTCGGGCCGGGGCGCATCCGGCCATGGACCTTGGTCGCGATCACCACCTCGTCGCGGCGGGTGAACTCCTTCAGCGCGCGACCGACGATTTCTTCCGACGTGCCGTCCGAGTAGACGTTGGCGGTGTCGAAGAAGTTGATCCCGGCCTCCACCGCCTGACGCAAAAGCGGCCGACTCGCCTCCTCGCCGAGGGTCCAGGCGTGGTTGCCGCGATCCGGGATGCCATAGGTCATGCAGCCGAGGCACAGGCGCGACACGTCGAGGCCGGTGCTACCGAGTTTGATATAGTCCATGGATGGTCTCGCTTGTCCGTTCGGGAGCACAACGAACAGACTGCTCTCGCGTCGCAAGTGACGGAAAGTTCAGCCGATCCGGCGGAGTCGTTCGACGGCTGGCGGTTCGGCAAGCAATGCGTCGAAGCGGGCGGCAAGGCGGGTGAGGGCAGGGGCGCGGCCATGGGCATCGAGGGCGGCCTGATCCGCCCAGCTCTCCACCATCACGATCACGCCAGGCGTGTCGCGGCTCTCATGCGCGTCGTAGAGCAGGCAGCCCGGCTCCGCGCGCACTTCGTCCAGCATGTCGAGTAACGCGGTGGCCAGTTCCTCGGCCTTGCCGGGTCGCGGCACGAGGCGGGCGACGACGTGGACGATTTGGTCAGTCATGCCGGGGCTCCCATCCTTCCAGAACGATCTTGCCACGCGTGGTGGCGCTTTCGATGCGACGATGCGCCTCGGTGAGCGTTGCGGCGCTAATCGGTGACAGCGTCTCGGTAGCCGTGGTGCGGATGCGGCCAGCATCGACCAGTTCGGCGACCGTGTCGACTAACCGGCCCTGTTCGGCCATATCGGGCGTGTTGAACAGCGAGCGGGTGAACATCAGTTCCCAATGGACTGACACCGCCTTGCGCTTGAAGCCGACGATGTCGAGGCTGGCGGGATCGTCGATCAGCGCGAAGCGACCCTGCGGTGCGATCAGCTCGGCGATATCGGCCAGATGGCGATCCGTATGGGTGGTCGAGAAGACGAAGGCGGGGGCACCGATGCCCAGCGCCGCGATCTGCGGTGCCATCGGCTGGGAATGATCGAGCACATGATGCGCGCCGAGATCGCGCACCCAGCCTTGCGTCTCGGCGCGCGACGCGGTGGCGATCACGGTCAGGTCGGTGCGGGCACGCGCGATCTGGATCGCGGCCGAACCGACGCCGCCCGCGCCGCCAATGATCAGGATGGCGCGGGCGCCGCTCGCCGGCTGGTCGTCGACCTTCAGCCGGTCGAACAGCGTCTCCCAGGCGGTGATCGTGGTCAGCGGCAGGGCGGCCGCTTCGGCGACGCCGATGCTGCGCGGGCGATGGCCGACGATCCGCTCGTCGACCAGCTGATACTCGGCATTGCTGCCGTCCCGCATGAGGTCGCCTGCATAGAAGACCTCGTCGCCGATTTGGAAGCGGCTCACCTCCGACCCGACCGCCTCGACCAAACCCGCGGCGTCCCAGCCCAGGATACGTTCGGTGCGCCCATCGAACGGCGGGGCACTGGCGCGGACCTTGGCATCGACCGGGTTCACCGACACGGCCTGGACCTTGACGAGGATGTCGCGCCCGGTCGGTATGGGCTTCGGCAGTTCGACGTCGACAAGGGCGTCGGGTCGGTCGATCGGGCCCGGCTGGCGATAGGCGATGGCGCGCATGGGTCTTGCTCCGTCTGATGGCCTGGACGACATAGGAACAGTGTCGTTCCCTGTCGTAGGCACAAAAAACGCCCATAGTGTCGAAAAGGATACCGGTCGATGGCCAAGGCCCGTCACTCCCGCCTCGATTGCACGCCGGGCTGCGCCGTGGAAGCGGCGGTGAGCCTGATCGACGGCAAGTGGAAGGCGGTGATCCTCTTCCATCTGCAGGACGGGCCGACCCGCTTCAACGAATTGCGCCGCCGCGCCGGGGAGGTGACGCCGCGCATGTTGACCAACCAGCTGCGCGAACTCGAAGCAGACGGGCTGATCGAGCGCGAGGTCTTCGCGCAGGTGCCGCCCCGTGTGGAGTACAGGCTGTCGGAGCGAGGACGCTCGCTGTCGCCGATCATCGCCGCGTTGAAGGCCTGGGGCGACGCGAACATGGATTTATTCGCTCGGCGATGACGACGCATCGCTAGGAGGAATCGCCCCCGATCTGCCGGACGATGCCGTTTAGGGCAGCAGTGCAACCCTGCGCGCGACCGATGTCGTGGTCGGTCCCGGCCGAGTTCCAGAACATGTCGAGCGGCCAGCGTTCGGGACAATGCGCGATCAGGCAGCGCAGCGCGAGACGCACCTCGATCGTGTCGACCCTGCCCTTGCCCGACCGGGCAGCGGCCGCGCGCAGGATGTGGAGCGATAGCTCTATGATGATCCGCTGGTGGCGCGACATGGCGGGTCAATGGAAGTCGCGCGACTTGATCCGCACCACCTGCTCGGGGTCCAGGCCATTGGCGTGGGGTGGCCAGTAGCTGTCGCGCGGGCCAGGACGCCAACCGGCATCGCCGCGGTCGGGTGACCCGGCATGGCGCGCGCCGTCGCCCCGCCCGGTCGCATGAGGGAAGTCCATCTGTCCGACCTGGGCGAGCAGCCCGCCATGGTCGATGATCAGATCGCAGATGACGTGGATCACCAACCCCTCGCGCTGGACCCGGCCCTTCATGCCGATCATCGCCGCCGACATGACGGTGCGGCGCTGCGCCTCGAACCGGTCGGGCCAGAGGATGCCATTGGCGATGCCGGTCTCGTCCTCGATCGTGATGAACAGTACGCCCTTGGCGCTGCCGGGCTTCTGACGGACGAGGATGATCCCGGCGACCTCGACATGGCGGCCGTCCTTGATGTGGGCGAGGTCGGCGCAGCGGACGATGCCGCGCCGGGTGAGGTCCTGCCGCAGGAAGGCGAGGGGATGGGCGCGCAGCGACAATTGCAGCGCGCGGTAATCCTCCACCACTTCGCGGCCCTCGGTCAGCGGGCGCAAGGATACGTCGGGCTCCAGCCCCTCCGGGCTGAACGCGTGCCGCGCATCGGCGGCGACGAACAGGGGCAGGGGAGCCTCGCCAAGACCCTTGACCTTCCAGAGACCCTGGCGGCGATCCTCCCCGAGCGCATGGAAGGCATCCGCCTCGGCCAGCCGCTCGATCGCGGCGCGCGGGACGCCGGCGCGTCGCCATACCTCCTCGACCGTCTGGAAGGGCGCGTCCCCCCGCGCCGCGACGATCGCCGCGCCATGCGCGTTGGCGAGGCCGCGTACTTGGCGCAGTCCGAGCCGCACGGCGAGATAGCGGCCGGCGGTCGGCTCCAGCGTACAGTCCCAGCGGCTGGCGTTGATGCAGGCGGGCCGCACCTCGACGCCGTGCTCGCGCGCGTCGCGCACGACTTGGGCGGGGGCGTAGAAGCCCATGGGCTGGGCGTTGAGCAGCGCCGCGCAGAACACGTCGGGATGATGGTGCTTCATCCAGCAACTGGCGTACGCGATCTTGGCGAAGCTGGCGGCGTGGCTCTCCGGGAAGCCGTAGGAGCCGAAGCCCTCGATCTGCTTGAAGGTGCGTTCGGCGAAGTCGCGGGGATAGCCGCGCGACACCATGCCCTCGACGAGCTTGTCGTAGAAGTGGCTGACGCCGCCGGTGAACTTGAAGGTCGCCATGGCGCGGCGGAGCTGGTCGGCCTCGACCGCGGTGAAGCCCGCGCCGACGATCGCGACCTTCATCGCCTGTTCTTGGAACAGCGGCACGCCCAAGGTCTTCTCCAAGACCGCGCGTAGCTCGGGGCGGGGATAGTCGGGCTTCTCGCGCCCCTCGCGGCGGCGGAGGTATGGGTGTACCATGTCGCCCTGGATCGGGCCGGGCCGCACGATCGCGACCTCGATGACGAGGTCGTAGAAGCGCGCCGGCTTCATTCGCGGCAGCATGCTCATCTGCGCGCGGCTCTCGATCTGGAAAGTCCCGAGCGTGTCGGCCTTCTGGATCATCGCATAGACGTCCGGGTCATCGTCCTGCAGGTCGGCCATGCCGACGCGGATATTTTTGGTCTCCTCCAGCAGGTTGAAGGCGCGGTTCATGCAGCCCAGCATGCCGAGGCCGAGCACATCGACCTTCATGAACTTGAGCGCGTCGATATCGTCCTTGTCCCATTCGATCACCTGCCGGTCGACCATCGCCGCGGGCTCGATGGGGACGAGATCGTCGAGGCGGGTCTGGGTCAGCACGAAGCCGCCGGGATGCTGCGACAGATGACGCGGCACGCCGATTAGCTGGCGGGAGAGTTCCAGCGCGAGGCGCAGGCGCCGGTCATCCATGTTGAGGCCGAGCTGGGTGACCTGTTTCTCGCCGACGCCCTCCTGGCTCCAGCCCCAGACCAAGCCCGCTAGCGCCTTCGTCAGATCCTCGGGCAGGCCGAGCGCCTTGCCGACCTCGCGCATCGCTCCGCGCGCGCGGTAGCGGGTGACGACGGCCGTCAACGCGGCATGGTTGCGGCCGTAGGTGTCATAGATCCACTGGATAATCTCCTCGCGCCGCTCATGCTCGAAATCGACGTCGATGTCGGGCGGCTCGCGGCGTTCGCCGGAGACGAAGCGCTCGAACAGCAGTTCGTGCTTGATGGGGTCGATGCTGGTGATGCCCAGCACGAAGCAGACGCAGCTGTTCGCCGCCGAGCCACGTCCCTGGCAGAGGATGCCGCGGCGCCGGCTTTCCGCGACGATGCTGTTCACGGTGAGGAAGTAGGGCGCGTAACCGAGTTCGCCGATCAGCTTCAGTTCGTGCGCGATCTGGTCGCGATAGGCTTGCGGAAGGCCCTCGGGGAACATCCGTGCCGCGGCGGTCTCGGTCAACTGTTCGAGCGCACCCTGCGCGGTCAGCCCCTCGACAACACGCTCGTGCGGATATTGGTAACTGAGTTCGCCGAGGTCGAAGGTGCAGGCCCGCGCGATCGCGGCGGTGGCGGCGATCGCATCGGGGAAGGCGGCGAAGCGCCGCTCCATCTCGGCGGGGGATTTGAGGTGCCGGTCGGCATGGCGTTCGCGTCGGTAGCCGAGCGTATCGACCGTACACTTCTCGCGGATCGCGGTGACGACGTCCTGCAACAGCCGCGCCTCGGGAGCATGGTAGAGGATGTCGCCGAGCGCGACCGCGCGGACGCCCGCTTTCCCGGCGAGCGCGGCGAGATCGTGCAGCCGCAGCGCATCGTCGGGCCGGCGGCGGAAGGCGAGGCCGCAATAGCCGCGTGCGCCGAAGGTCGTGCGCAGTTCGGCGAGGCGCGCCGTGGTCACCGCATCCGCCTCGTCCGGCAGCAGGATTGCAACCAGCCCGTCGCTCCAAGCAACGACGTCCGACCAGCCGAGCGTGCAGCCGCCCTTGCCGGCGCGCGACTTGCCAAGGGTCAACAGCCGGGTCAGTCGCGACCAGGCGGGCTTGTCGGTGGGGTAGAGCAGCAGCGCCCGGCCATCGTCGAGGTCGACCCGCGCCCCCGCGATCATCCGCACGGCCGTGGCCTTCTGCGCCTCCCACCCGCGCACCAGCCCGGCGACACTGCCCCGGTCAACCATTCCGAGCGCGGTGTGGCCTTGCAGCGCGGCGGCGGCGAAGAGTTCGTCGGGGCTGGAGGCGCCGCGCAGGAACGAGAAATGGCTCGTCACCTGCAGCTCGACATAGGTCGTGGTGGGGGTGGTCATCAGCCGAACAGCCCGTGGAGGTACCAGCTGAGATCACCGGTCGCAGGCTCGACCCCGTCGCCGCGGCGGAACAGCCAGAAGCGCGCGCCGGTGTCGTCCTCGACCCGGAAATAGTCACGCACAGCCCAGACCTCGCCATCGCGCCGCCACCATTCGCCGTGGATGCGCTCGGGACCATCACCGGCGACCACGGCATGGACCCGCCCCCGCCAAGTGAAGCGGCGGGGCGGTGCGTCAGGAAGGAGCGCCAGCACGCCCACCAGCGGCTCGGGCCGGCGCAGCAGGCGGACGGGGCGCTTCCAAGCCGGCCAGCCGCTGGGGGCGGCGAGCGGTGATACGCGTTGCACGGCGCGCTCGGGCACGTCGCTCTCGACCGGTGCGGTCGTGAACAGTGCCTCCTCGCCGACCCGGCCGGCGATCTGATCGACCAGCAGCGCAGCGTCGGGCGGCGCATCGTCCCCCGCCAGAGTGGCGGCCAGCGTCGTCGCGCCGAGCGGATCGGTGCGCGGTGCGGCCAGCCACATCGCCTCGATCCCGTCGCCGGGGTCGATCCGCTCGATGCGCAGATGGAACAGCTGGGCGAGATGGCCTGCATCGCGGGTCGCGCGCGCGGTGCCGACGGACAGGTGCTGCGCGCTGCCGTCGATCCGCTCCAGCGTCAGGACCAACGCCCGCACGCCGCGTCCGCGCTCCAGCAATTGCCGGATCAGCGCAGCGAGCAGGTCGCCGATCACCTGCTCGATCGCCTCCGCCGTGCCGATCGGTTCGAGGAGGCGGAGCCGGGCGACGGGGACCTCATGCGGCACCACCGGCACGATCGGCTCAGCCACGCGCCCCAGCGCCTCGTCGAGACGGCGGAGGCTGGCCATGCCGAGCCGCCGGGCGAGCGGCCCGCGGGGCAGCGGCAAGAGGTCGGCGATCCGGTCGAGTCCGAAGCGGGTGGCGGCGGCGACAGCCTCGGGCGTCAGGCGGAGCGCGGCGGGGGGCAGGGGGGCGAGCGCCTGCGCTTCCTGCCCGCCGGGGACCAGGTGCACGACGTCGCGGCCGAAACGGGTCAGCGCATGGGCCGTGCCCGGTGTACTCGCCACCGCCACGCGCGCGGTCAGCCCGAAGCGCCGGCAGAAGCGGATCAGCCGGTGGCAGAAGCGGGCCTCGCCGCCGTGCAGGTGCGCGACGCCGGTTAGATCCAGCCAGAGGCCGTCCTCGCCGCTGACGCAGGCGGTCGGCGTCCAGTAGCGTACGGCGTGCAGAGCCAGATCGTCCAGCAGCGCCGCATCCGCCGCCCGATCGGCGGGACGGATGTCGAGATCCGGTATCAGCGCGCGGGCCTGCGTCACCGCCATGCCGGGGGTCAAGCCCAGCGCCATGGCGGCCGGGCAGGCGGCGGCGATGACCTGGCGCTGGCCGATCGCTTCGGCGAGGATCATCGGCACATGGTGCGTCGCCGGTGATGGCGCGGGCTGGCGCTGATCTGGTGCGACCGGTCGCTTGAAGGGGTGATCCGCTGCCTCGGACCGGCGACCCAATTCGCGCATCGGCGGGCGCTGGTGCAGTGGCAAGGCGGCCACCTGTTCCTCGACCGCGGCGCGCGTCGCCCCCTGCCGCGCCCAGCGCGCACCAGGACGCCAGCCGCCGCCCCGCGGCACCGAACAGGCGCCGGGGTCGTCGTCGACCGGCAGCATGGGCGCGGGCCTCGGCTCAGGCAGCGCGCGCGGCCGCTCCAGCCGCCGCAGTCGCTCGATCGCGAGATGCGGCAGGTAGAGCGAGGCGACCCGTGTCATCGCATGCCTCCAAGTCCATCGTGAAACCCGGGCGGCCGCGCTGGCGCGCTAGTTCAACCGTCCAGCGTCCTCGCCCGACGATGTGCGGGGAGATCGGCGCAGAGGGCGCGCAGGCGATCCGCCACCGGGTCATCGCCGCCGACAGTTCGGTCAGCGGGCACACGCCCTGTCGCCGCCAGCGGCGCGACAGCAGGGCAGGGGTGTTGCCTGTCATCGCCGCCAGTTGCAGCCGCCGCGTCGCCACCATGTCGGCGCGCTTCACTTCGCCGACCACCGCCGCGAGGCCACCATGGCGCAGGCCATCCTCCATGACGGCCAGTACGTCCTTGTCCTCGCGCACCTCGACGAAGAGCAGCGTCGCAGGGTGCAGCCCCGCCTGTTCGAGACCTGGCGCGTAGAGATCGAACCGGGTCAGCGCCCACAGCACACGGCGGCCGCTCCGCGCCGCCGCGCGTGCTGCGATGCCGACCGCGAACAGCGTGGCGGCCGCATCGTCGGTGAGTGTCGGCGTTGCCGAGGTCAGTTCATGGAGGCCGCCGAGCGCCAGCCCGCCACCCGTCAATCGGGCATCCATCGCTTTGATGCCGAAGGGCAGGACCTCGCCCTCGCCACCACGCACGGCGCCCACCACGTCGCGCAGACGCGTCAGGGCTTCGGGACAGGGGGCGGCGGAAGACATGATTGCTGCGACTCATTCGTTCGCTATATGTTCCGTTGATTCCGCTGCCCGGTCAAGGCGTTGCGGAAAGCGGATCGACGGTCGGATCGGGACAGGGTGGTGGCGGATCAGGGCAGTGGACATGGCAGGGCCGGGCCCGATCACGACCATATCGGCCGGCGTCTGCGCACGCTGGAGGAGTGTGCCCTCCACAAGCGGACGCTGCGCCTGACCTGCCCGGCATGCGATCACGTTCGCGTCCTCGACGCGGTGGCATTGTGGTGGCTGTTCCAGCGCCGCGGATGGGACGGGACGCTCGGGCTGGTGGGGCGACGGCTATGCTGCTCCGTCTGCCAGGCGGAGGGGCAGGTCCGGCGTCCGCGTCTGACGATCGGTCGCGACGCGCCGACGGGCGCGCCCTTGCCCTATCCGGATGCCGCGACGTGGAAGAGGCTTGTTTCGCGATACCGGTCGTGATCGAAGACGGGAATGTGTAACCTTTACAACATCAAAGTCGACCCCCGCAGCTATTTCGACGCGCTCGCTGCGGTCGATGATGCGGCTAACAGCCTGGCAGTCGAGAAGGATTACGCCGCCCCCGGCAAGCCTGGCTATGTCGTCCGGCTGGAGGGCGGTGAGCGCGTGCTGAGCACGATGCGCTGGGGCTTTCCGACGCGCAAGCCGCGCAAGCGGCCGGCGCGCGAAGGGGAACTGCCGTTCCTCTACGACTGGTGGACCAACGCGCGGAACATGCAGAGCAACATGTGGAAGCCATGGCTGCTGAAGGCGGAGCATCGCTGCCTGGTGCCGTTCACGCGCTTTGCCGAACCCAAGGCCGTCGCCGACCGGCAGGCACCCGGCGACACCAACTGGTGGTTCACCGTCGGCGATCAGGCGCTACCGTGCTTTGCCGGACTGTGGAAGGTCGACCAGGACCATGACCGGGTCTATGCCTTCTGCACGACCGAACCCAATCCGCTGGTCGCGCCCAAGCACCCCAAGGCAATGCCGGTCATCCTGCTCGCCGAGGACCAGGAGCGCTGGCTGACCGCCCCGGTTGAGGAAGCGCTGACGATGCTGAACGCCTATCCCTCGCAATTGATGAGCGTCGCCTGACCATGGCGCGCAACCCCTATTATGACGGACCGCCGAGCGATCACTTCGACGGTACGCGCTTCTTCAACCCGGGGCAGGCCAGCACCGACCGGGGCCTGCGCGCGATGCTGCGCTGGAAGCTGGCGGGCGGTGCCGCCAAGTGGCCGAAGTCGGTGCCGGTCACCCCTGCAAAGCCCGAGGCGCGCGTGGACGGCCTGTGCGTGACGATGGTGGGTCATGCGTCGCTGCTGATCCAGGCGGCAGGGGTGAACATCCTGACCGACCCGGTCTGGTCGGAGCGGGCCAGCCCGTTCCGCCGCGTCGGGCCGAAGCGGGTGACCGCGCCGGGGATCGCGTTTGAGGACCTGCCCCCGATCGACATCGTACTGCTCAGCCACGCGCATTACGACCATCTCGATATCGACACGCTGCGTCGCCTCCACGCCGCGCACGATCCGCTGATGGCGATGCCGTTCGGCAACGATGCGGTTGTCCGGGCGGGGGTGCCGGCGGCGCGCTGCGTGACCGGTGACTGGTGGGACCGGCTCGACCTCGGCGGCGGCATCGCGACGACGCTGACCCCCGCCAATCACTGGTCGAACCGCTGGCCGAGCGACACGCGCATGACGCTGTGGAGCGGGCATTATCTGAGCACGCCTGCCGGGACGATCTGGTTCGTCGGCGACACCGGCTATGGCGACGGGCGCATCTTTAGCGAGGTTCGTGAGCGCCTCGGCGCACCCGACCTGGCGCTGATCCCGATCGGCGCCTATGCTCCGCGATGGTTCATGGCCGCACAACATGTCGACCCGGCGGAGGCGGTGCGGATCTTCGCGGACGTTGGCGCAGGCCACGCGCTAGGCATCCATTGGGGCACCTTCCAGCTGACCGACGAAGCCCGCGAAGCGCCGGTCGCGGAACTGGCGACAGTGCTGGACGCGGCGCGCATCGCCCCAGACCACTTCGTCGCGGCGGAAGCGGGCAGCGTCTACCGATTCGGCTAAAGCATCTCCAAGGGCACGCGTCTCTTGGGGGGCGGAAATAGTTCATCGAGGCGAGCGAGGGCATCCGTATCGAGCGTCAGGTCGGCCGCTGCCCGATTATCCCGCACATGAGCGCTGCGCCCCGCCTTGGGGATGGCGATGACATCGTCCTGCGCCAGCAGCCAGGCCAGCGCCACCTGCGCCGGGGTCGCACCGAGTTCTTCGGAGAGCGTGCGTAATGCGGGATGAGCGACGAGGCGCCCTTGCTCGACCGGGCTGTAGGCCATGGTCGGAATGCCGCGCCCAGCAAGCCAAGGCAGCAGGTCGTGCTCGGGACCGCGCCGCGTCAGATTGTAAAGGATCTGGTCGGTCGCGCACGCCGCACCGCCGCTGGCGACCAGCTCCTCCATATCGTCGGTATCGAGATTGCTGACGCCCCAGCGTAAGATCTTGCCCGCCTCGACCAGCCGCTCCATCGCCTCCACGGTCTCGGCCAGCGGCACGCTGCCGCGCCAATGCAGCAGGTAGAGATCGAGCCGGTCGGTGCCGAGCCGCGCCAGACTGGCCTCGCACGCGCGGGGAAGGCGATCACGCGACGCATTCTGCGGATAGGCCTTGCTGACCAAGAAGATCTCGTCGCGCTGACCCGCGATCGCCTCGCCGACCAGCCGTTCGGACTCGCCATCGGCATACATCTCCGCGGTATCGATCAGCGTCAGGCCGAGATCGATACCCTCCCGCAAGGCGGCGATCTCCTCCACGCGTCGGCGGCGGTCCTCCGCCATCATCCAGGTGCCTTGGCCAAGCGCGGGGACGGCGGTCCCGTCGGGCAAGCGGATCATCTTCATGGCGGACCCAACGTCCGACGGAAGTTTCCGAGCCGTTGCCAGACGGTTGCGCACGATCCAGGTTTCAGCAACCGCCGCTTGTTCCCAATTCGTTCCGAATAGGCTAAGCCCGGCGGCATGGTCACGCGCAAGATCATCCACGTCGACATGGACGCCTTCTTCGCGTCGGTGGAGCAGCGCGATGATCCGACGCTTCGCGGCAAGCCGGTCGCGGTCGGCTCCGCCGCGGCGCGTGGCGTCGTCGCAGCGGCGAGCTATGAGGCGCGCACGTTCGGCGTACGGTCGGCCCTGCCGTCGGTCACGGCGCTGCGCCGCTGTCCCGACCTGATCTTCGTGCGGCCGCGATTCGACGTCTATCGCGATGTCTCTCGCCAGATCCATGCGGTCTTCGCGCGCTACACCGACCTGATCCAGCCGCTCTCGCTCGACGAGGCCTATCTCGACGTGACCGCCGACAAACAGGGGCTGGAAACGGCATGGCGCACCGCCAAGGCGATCCGCGCCGACATCCTTGCCGAGACGGGGCTGACCGCGTCGGCCGGCATTTCCTACAACAAGTTCCTCGCCAAGCTCGCCTCCGACCACCGCAAGCCCAATGGCCAGTTTGCGGTCACGCCCGAGATGGGCGGGGCCTGGGTCGAGACGCTGCCGGTCGACCGCTTCCATGGCGTCGGACCGGTCACGGCCGCGAAGATGAAGCGGCTCGGCATCGAGACGGGGGCCGATCTCAAGGCCAAGTCGCTGGCATTCCTCCAGCAGCATTTCGGCAGTTCCGCTGAATGGTACCACGCCATCGCGCGCGGGCAGGATGACCGACCGGTCAACCCCAACCGGGTCCGCAAGTCTTCCGGCTCGGAGACCACTTTCGACCGCGACCTAACCGAAGCAGCGGAAATCGAAGCCGGCGTGCTCAAGATGGCGGATGATGTCTGGGCATGGTGCGAAGGCCGTCAGGCGTTCGGCCGGACGGTCACGGTGAAGATCAAGTACGGCGACTTCCACCAGATCACGCGCCGACGCAGCCAGCCGATGGTCGTCGCGACGCGAGAGGCGCTGCACCGGGCGGCGCTCGACCTGATCCGATCGGTCCTGCCAACCCAGAAGGGCATTCGGCTGGTCGGCGTGACGGTATCCAACTTTGCCGAGGAGAGGGCCGGGGCGGCCGACGAACTGCCGATCTTCGTTGAGGCGGCGGCGTGATGCTCGACCTGTTCGATGCGCCCGCTTTGCCCGGCCTCACCACCCGCCATGATCTGATCAGCCTCACGGAAGAGCGGATGCTGGTCGATCGCATCGATGCGACCGATCTGACGCCATTCCGGTTCCAGGGCTGGACCCGCAGGCGGCTGATCACGTCGTTTGGATGGAGCTACGACTTCGAGGTCGGACGACCGAGGGAGGCGCTGCCGATGCCCGACTGGCTTCTTCCCATCCGCGAACGGGCGGCACAGTTTGCCCGGCTTCCGTCAGAGGATCTCATCTAGGCGCTTCTTATCCGCTACGACCTTGGTGCCGGGATCGGCTGGCATCGCGATCGGCCGATCTACGGCCATGTCTTTGGAATCTCACTCGGCGAGCCTGCGACTAAGCGCTTTCGTTTTCCCGCGCGGACGGGTTCGACCGCATATCGGTTCCACTCGATCCGCGCGGCGGCTACCACATGACCGGCCCTGCTCGGCACGACTGGGAACACAGCGTTGCACCGCTGACGGGCCCGCGCTGGTCGATCACGTTCCGGAGTCTGGTGGATCGGTCATGATGATCCGGGTGCGGATGGTATCTTCCCTCAGCGTGTCTCGATCGCTCCTGGGAGCATGCGCGCCGGCGTTGCCGCCGGCGCGAATTGAATCCCAACGGCTTACAAGCGTAGCTCGACGGCGGAGTAGTTGCTCGTTCGCTCGCTGCTGATCCCGCGGGCCCGGTTGATGAGCCGCTGGCGACCACGACGGATGCCGGGGCGCAGGTCAGCCTCGAGACACCCGAGTTTGAGAACCATTCCGCCGTTGGCGATGGCTTGGTAGCCGGTACGGTCGTCAGCGCCCACGAGCACGCACGGGCCCTGGGCACTCGATGCCCAAAGCTCACTGATTGGACAGATCATCACCGCATTCCGGCGTGACATGAAGAACTGAAAGCCGATCGGTCCATCTTCGATCCGATTGCCGAAGTGCAGGTACAGAGTATCCGACGCCGCTCGACGGACGAGTTCGGCGAACTTATCGAGCGCAACACCGGTGAGGTGAGGGCCGCCGAAAATGGCGAAATTGGTAGCTTGTGCGTCTGGGACCAGGAGGTCACGCGATGCGACGACGAACTGTGCGATGGTGGGCATGAGCGAAATATCCTTCTTTCTTTTCCTCTCTCCTCGGAGAGGCGACTTCCCTGCTCTTCGTTTTGAAAGCCCAGCCGGCGGCGGATGCGCCGGGAAGCGGACTTGCCTTGGAGGTCCGGAGGTGTGGTGGAGCGCTGCTGACGCGCAGAGCGATCGCGCCGCGTGGATGCAGCGCTGCGAAGGCGGCGGTGTCGGTAGCCGATGATCGCTGCTTGGCCGACGAGGAACTCGGCGCGGTTCCGCCATTCGCTATCCGGCGTATAGGCCAGGGCGACGGCAGCGGGATCGCGAACGTTCCAGGCATCCTCGGCGCGACGCACCTTCTCGATCGCGCCATCGAGGTCGAACGGCGGGAGCGGCGGCCGACTCATTGCAGGACACCCGCATCGGCAAGACGACCGGCGGCTTCGCGGGCTTCCGCCTCGCGCTGGTCCGCCAAGGTGTCGAAGCGCGTGCGGCAAGCGTGCAGCGCGTAGGGCGGGGCGGTGTCCGGGCTTCCCGCATCGAACGGCGGGGCAGGGGCATATTCCAGTCCGAGTTGGACGGTCTGGGCCAGTTCCGGTCCGCCGATCTCCGCCAGCACGACCAGCGCGAAGTCGATGCCCGCCGTCACGCCACCACCGGTGATAACGGGACCGTCGCGCACGACCCGCGCCTCCTCGACGACCGCCCCGAACAGCGGCAGCAGATGCTGCCACGCCCAATGACAGGTCGCTCGACGTCCCGTGAGCAGCCCGGCCGCACCGAGGATCAGCGAGCCGGTGCACACCGAGGTGACATAGCTTGCGCCCAGTCCCAGCCGCCGGACCTCGCCGACGAACGCGCGGTCGAGCGCCATGCCGGTCGCGTTGACCCCGCCGGGCACGCAGATCAGCTCGCAGGACGCGACATCGGCCAGCCGACGCGTGTCGGCGAAGACCAGCCCCTCGCTCGGGACGGCACCACCATCGGGACTGGCGACGATCACCTCGGCACCCGGCAAGCGCGACAGGAACTGGTGCGGTCCGGTGAAGTCGAGCTGGGTCATCCCCGGCCAGACGGCGAAGACGATGCGGAACGGCTGATCGGGCATCCTTGCACTCCCTTGAAGGCGTGGATGCGGCCATAGGCCGGAACGGTCATTGACGGGATGACAGTGATCCCTCACTTTCTGCCAATGGCGCGCGCGGTCGGCATCTTTCTTTATGATGGCTTCCAGTTGCTGGATGCGGCCGGGCCGATCTCGGCATTCGAGATCGCCGGCCGGATGGCGCCGGACGCGTACAGCCTGACGATCGTGTCGATCATGGGTGGCAAGGTTCGCAGTTCGTCAGGTGTGACGCTCGACAGCATAGCCGCCGAGAACGTGTCTGCGCTGGACACGATGGTGGTCGTGGGCGGGGAGGGCAGCCGGACCGCGATGCAGTGTTCCGACAGCCTCGACTATCTGCGCCGTGAGGCGGAGCAGGTCCGGCGGATGTGCAGCGTGTGTTCGGGCGCGTTCGTGCTGGCGGCGGCCGGAATGCTCGACGGACGGCGGGCGACGACGCACTGGCGACGTGCCGAGCAGTTGCGGCGACACTTCCCCGCCGTCCTGGTCGAACCAGACCATATCCATGTCCGGGACGGTGCGATCTGGACCTCGGCGGGGATCACCGCCGGCATCGACCTCGCGCTGGCACTGATCGCCGATGATCTGGGGGAAGCGGTCGCCCGCGCGGTCGCGCAGGAGATGGTGGTCTATTATCGCCGGCCCGGCGGGCAGTCGCAATTCTCGGCGCTCGCCGAATTGGGCGGCGATGCCACGACATTCTCCTCGTTGCTCGACTGGATGCGCGCGCATCTGGCGGAGCGGCTGACGGTGCAGGTGCTGGCGGACCACATGGCGATGAGCCCGCGCAACTTCGCGCGCGCCTTCATGCGCGAGGTCGGGGTCAGTCCGGCCAAGGCGGTCGAACGGTTGCGGCTGGAGGCGGCGCGCGAGCGGGTCGAACATTCCCGCGAGCCGATCGAGCGGATCGCTGCTGCGACGGGCTTCCACGATCCCGAGCGTATGCGCCGCGCCTTCGTCCGGCACTTCGGCCAGCCGCCGCAGGCGATGCGGCGGCTGCGCGCCTGACGGCCGATCAGTCGGGCTTGGTGAAGAGCCGCCGGAAGGCTTCCTCACATTGGCGGTGGCCCCTCCTCGGTCAGTGCGACCGACTTCGCCTTGCCGACAGGATCAAGGATCAGGCCTTTGTCATGCAGCCGATCGAGCGAGGACCAGTCGAACGACTTCCATGCCCGCCACGAAACGCCGGGCTGTTCACCGTGATGAAGGATCAGGTACATCAGCGCCAGGACCGCTTCATCGATCCGGTCGGTATCGACTGGTGGTTCAGCCATGATCGTGGTCCCCGGTAGGCTGAAAGAGATATGACCGCATGAGGTTTTGCCGGTCAATCCGATCTGCCGCATCGTGACGGAGTGGGCCAAAAAAGAGTCCGCCCATTAAGGTTGGGCGGCACCTCATGAATAGCATGTCTCATATTTGAGGCATTATGACTATCTATGAGGTATATTTGATGCTATCCACTCCGCATGGCGAAGCAGTCCCGATATGCCGAAAGCGCCCTCAGGCTGATGGCCGACACGCTCCGGACCGCCCGGACGGAGCAGCGCATATCGCAGGCGGACCTCGCTGAAAGGGCGGGAATATCCCGTTCGCTCCTCGCGCGAGTGGAGCGCGGCGAGCCGGGTTGCGCGATCGGCACCGTGTTCGAGCTGGCGGCGATCCTGAAGGTGCCACTGTTCGGTCTCGACGAACTGGAACTGGCACGTGAGGCGAACCGTGTGGCCGATCGGCTCGCATTGTTGCCTACCGCCGTCCATAGCCGCCGGGTTGCCGTGGACGATGACTTCTGATGGCTGTTCAGGCTTTCGTCTGGATTTGGCTGCCGGGGCAGACGGAACCGGTCGTGGCGGGCCGGATCTTCCGCGACGGCCAACGGCTGTCGTTCAATTATGGCCGCAGCTATTTGGCGCGTGGGGACGCGATCCCGCTGTACCTGCCGGAACTGCCGCTCGTCTCGGGCGCGATCACGCCCTTGCCCGGTCTGTCGATGCCCAGCAGCCTGCGCGACGCCGCACCG
The DNA here is from genome assembly GCF_038084995.1 of Sphingomonas sp. 2378. Classification (NCBI taxonomy): domain Bacteria; kingdom Pseudomonadati; phylum Pseudomonadota; class Alphaproteobacteria; order Sphingomonadales; family Sphingomonadaceae; genus Sphingomonas; species Sphingomonas sp. 2378. Next base: position 7,329 of record NZ_JAXCMJ010000048.1, on the reverse strand, counting down.
GATGCCTGGGGAAGGCGGGTCATTCTCAACCGGCTGCTGGGGCGGCAGGCACGGGACGTCGACGTCGATCGCATCGATGAACTCAGTTATCTGCTCGAGTCCGGGTCCGACCGGATCGGCGCGCTCGATTTCCAGGCCTCGGCGACGGACTATGTCCCCCGCGCTGCGATCGGCGCGACGCTGGACGAACTGATCCAGTCGGCTGCGCGGGTCGAAGCCGGCATCCAGCTGACGCCTGAACTCGATCGAGCGCTGCATCATGGCAGCTCGCTGGGCGGCGCACGGCCCAAGGCGTTGCTGACGGACGGAGCGACGAAATATGTCGCGAAATTCCCCGCTGCTGGCGATGTCCATGATGTCGTGAAGGCGGAATATGTCGCGATGCGGCTTGCCGCCGAGGCTGGGCTGGACGTCGCGCCGGTACGGCTGGTGCAGGCGCAGGGCAAGGACGTGCTGCTGGTCGAGCGCTTCGATCGTGTAGCCGTCGGCGAGGACTGGGCGCGCCGGGCGATGGTGTCGGCGCTGACGCTGCTTGAGCTCGACGAGATGATGGCGCGTTACGCCAGCTACGAGGTGCTGGCCGAGATCATCCGCCACCGTTTCGCTGCGCCGCGTGAGACGTTGCGGGAGTTGTTCGGCCGGCTGGTCTTCAACATCTTGTGCGGCAACACCGACGACCATGCGCGCAATCATGCGGCGTTCTGGGACGGCGCGTCGCTGTCGCTGACACCCGCCTATGACATTTGCCCGCAGGCTCGCGCGGGCGGCGAGGCGGGCCAGGCGATGCTGATCCATGGCGCGCGCCGCGACAGTCGACTGGCACTCTGCCTCGATGCGGCTGACGCCTTCCTGCTGACCCGCGAGGCTGCCGACGCCATCATCGACCGGCAGATCGCCATCATCGGCGCACGCTATGACGCCGTCTGCGACGAGGCTGGCCTTTCCGCTGTCGGACGCGACTTGATGCGCGGGCGGCAATTCCTCAATCCCTATGTCCTGCAGGATTATCGTGGCGCATATTAGGGCGGGCGCCCATCCGCCCGCCCAAGGCGGCGACGCCGCGACCAAGTCGACGCTGCTCTCCTCCTGAACCGCGTCGCGAAATCGATCGAGCATCCGTCTGGGGAATTCGCGCACCCATTCGACGGATCGGTGCCGGTCCAGAAGTGGCTACCATCGCCGCTCACCGCTCATCGCCGAACGAGGTCAGCAGGTAGGGTGGCGATCACGATCGTTGCCATGGATCGCTGAGCTTGCCGATATGCGATAGCGTTGCGGCGCGCTTTGGATCGACGGGTTTCTTCGTGTCGCTTGCCGGTGACGGTGCAGCCTTGACTGTTTCGGCAATCGGCGGAGCCGGAGCGGCGGCGACGTCACCCTTCGACGACCTCGATTGAACTGGTCCCGTTGGATGTCGGTGAAACCGCGATCTTCACGGCTATTCGCTCCTTCACATCGTCAATGTGGCTGATGACACCAACCCTGCGGCCCGTCGCGTGAAGGTGTTCCAGGACTCCGATCGCCTGCCCAAGGCTGGCGCTGTCCAGCGACCCGAAGCCCTCATCGATGAACAGGCTCTCGACGCGCAGTCCGCCACCGGTCGACATCTCGGACAAGCCCAGCGCCAGGGCGAGGCTCACGAGGAACCGCTCGCCGCCTGACAGGTTCGGCAGCCCCCGGACCTCGCCCGCCATGTCGTTGTCGATGACCTGCACGAGCATCTCGCTCTCGGGTGCGCGCTCCAGCGAATAGCGCGGTTTGAGTTCCGCCAGCCGCGCGTTCGCGTGCATCAGCAGCCGTTCGAGCGTCAGTCCCTGCGCATAGCGCCGGAAGCGATTGCCGGTCGCGTCGCCGATCAGCGCATCCAACGCGAACCACGGCTGCGCTTCGGTGCGCGCACCCTCGAGCGTACGACGGAGTTCGGCGGTCGCCGTTCGCGCCGTGTCATCCTGGCGAATGACTATCTCCGCCTCGGACAAGACCTCCCTCGCAGCCGCTTCCGCTAAGCAGGCGGCGTCTAGAGCCGGTTCGAGGTCGTTGACCGCGATCGCGGGCGCCTCGGTGCACATGTGAGCGTCACGGTCGGCGACGCGTGAGAGAAGGCCGGCCTCCGCCGCGACAACCGCGCGATCAAGCTGCGCCAAGGCCGCCTCCTCGGCGTCCAACTCGCCGGTCCCTGCCTCCGCGGCGACCTGCACCCGGGTCGGGTCAAGATCCTTCTCCGACAGCTCACGCAACAGCGTTTCGCGCCGGCGCCCGGCATCGGCTTCCTCTAGAGCGAGCTGGCCGACCGCCTCCTCCTGACGGGCCGCCGCGCCTGCGGCGTCAGTCCGTGCGCGCCCGAGCATCAGGCGCGCGTCCTCCCTCGCCGCCATGGCGGCGTCCACGGCATCGTCGAGGCGCTCGGCAACAGCTCCGACGCTCTCGCCGCCGAGCTTGGAAGCGCGCTCCGCGACGAAAGCGTTGCGCTCAGCCGACGTCGCCTTCTCCGCCTGTTCTGCATCGGCGAGCCGGGCGAGGTCCCGCTCCCTCACGACGTCCGCGCGATGCACCGCGTCGGTCAGTCCGGCCATGCCCGTCTCGATCTCAGCCAGATCGGAGCGTCGCGTCCGCCACTCCTCGACTAGGCGCTCCAGCGTCTCCAGCGGTGCGCGGTCGTCGCGCCAGGCGAAGTGCACGGACAGGCGTTCGTCGAGGTCGCGCTCTACCTGGCCGAGGCGTGACGTCGCTTCGGCGAGGCGCTCGGCGGTACCGGCCGCCTCGATCTCCAGATCGCGTAGTGCCCTCCCGGCCTCCTGCTCCGCGTCGCGCGCACCTTCGTTGGCGATCCGCGCCCCGTCGAGATCGCGCTGCGCCGACTGCGCGGCCTCGCGCGCCGCCGCCAGCCGGTCGCGCCGCGCATCGAGCGCGGCGAGGCGTTCCGAGACGAGCGACCTCACCTCCGTCACGTCATTCTCGATGCCGCACGCGGCGAGCACGGCTTCGAGCGCCGAGCCCGCGTCGGCGAGTACCACCTCGGCATCGGCAATCGTAGCTGATCCGCCCTCAACTACCCGGGCCGTCGCGGCCAACCGCGACCGGTCGCTCTCCATACGGTCGGTGAGCACCGCGCGTTCGGCGTCGAGCGCGCCGATCGAGGCGCCGAGTTCCGCGACGCGGGCCGCATCGGCGGCGGCACGGCCGTCGATCAGGCCCGCGAGCGCCGCGACCGCGTGATCCACAGCACCGCAGACCGGACATGGTTCGCCGTCGACGAGCGTCTCGCGCAGACGCGCGGCCGCGTTGTCGGAGGCTGCAGCTGAAAGCGCACCGGCTCGTGCGGCCTCCTCTTGCCGCTCGCGAAGGGCCGGCAGCTCGGCCTCGATCACGTCGAGCCGGTTGCCGGAGGTCGAGATGGCCTGCTCGAGCCGTGCGAGCTCAATGCGGTTGGCGGCGAGCGCCGCCGACTCCCTGCCGATGTCCGCCGTCGCGCGCTCAAACGTGAGCATGCGGGGCTCGATCGCCAGCAAAGCGTTGCGCATCACTTCGATCTCGTTCGCCTCGCCGGCGGCGGGGATCGCCCCTTCCGCATCGCGAGAGGCAGATTCCGCCGCTGCCAGCGCGTCGCGCGCTGCGGCCGCCGCCGTCGCCGTCTGGTCTCTCGTCTCACGCGCGGCTTCGATGAGTCCACCTACCGACACCCGCGCCGCGTCGAGGCCGGCAACGCGTTCTGCGAGAGCGGCCCGATCGGTAATATCGGCCTTCAGATCGTCGACCCGGCTGAACAGGGCTTCACGCGCCTGATTCCCGTCCAGCCACTCAGCGAGCGCGTCGCGACGCCCGCTCGCCACGTTCCGCTGAGCGGTCACCGACGCATGCGCACCTGCACTCACCGCGGCCTGGGCGCTCGCCGCTGCCCGCGCGTCGGCCAGCGGCACGAGCTTGCCTTCGGCGTCGGCAAGCTGGCGATCTAGCGCCTGGGCCGTTTCAAGTTCGGGTCGAAGGCGATCGCGCTCCGCCGCGGCTTCGGCCAAGCCGCGCACGGCATCGGCCTCGGCGATTGTAGCGATGGCCGTGCGCGCGCGCGTGTCGTCGGCCTCTGCCGTCAGCACCTCGATCCTCGCCCTCGTCTCGGCGACCTTGGCGTCCGCGTCGGCCGACGCCCGCCAGGTCGGGACCGCGGAATGGGCCAGCCGCTTTCGCGCCAAGTCGAGACGGCGCGGTTCGGCCTCGGACCTGCGCTCGACCGAAGCCGCCCGCTCGCCGTCGGCAACCTCCACGAGACGCGCCAGCTCTCCGGCGCGGACATGCCAGTCGCGGTCGCGCGCCCGCGCGGCGAGATCGCCGGCCGCCGCGCCGTGAAGCCGCCGGGCCTCGGCGAGGCTCTCCTCGGCCACCGCCCGCGCTATGTCGTCAAGGCCGTTCTGCGCGGAGATGCGCACCTCAATCGCGGTGATCCCCTGGCGCAGTGAATCGGCCCGAAGGCGCGCGGCGGCACCGAGGCGGGCATATAGCTGGGTGCCCGTCAGCTTCTCGAGCAGTTCGGCACGAGTGTTGGCGTCGGCGTCGATGAAGGCGTTGAACTCGCCCTGCGCCAGCATCACCGCCCGTCCGAACTGATGGGCGGTGAGCCCAATCAGACGGCGGATCTCGGCCTGCGTCTCGGTTCGGGTGCCGCCCATCGCGTCGCCCGTATCGAGGTTGACCAGGGTCTGGACGACTTGTTGGAGCGCGCCGTCGGGCCGCCCACGCGCGCGCCGGACTGACCACCGGGCACGGTAACGGCTACCGTCGAGGCCGACGAAGTCGACCTCCGCGAAACCCTCGCCGGCGCGGTGCCGCAGCAGCGCACGTGGATCGCTCGACGTCAGCATCTCGCCGCCAGACGTGCCGACGTGGCCGGACGACACGGAGCCGAGGCGCGGTACGTCGTTGAAGAGCGCAAGGCAGACCGCGTCGAGGAGGGTCGACTTCCCCGCGCCGGTCGGCCCGGTGATCGCGAATATGCCCGCGGAGGCCAGCGGCTCCGCGTCGAAGTCCACTTCGAACTCGCCGGCGAGGCTGGTCAGGTCCTTGCCCCTGATCGCGAGTATCTTCACGGTTGGTCCTCCGATTGGACAGCGACCACTAGCTCGGCGAACGCTCGGGCCAGCGCCTCGTCAGGCTCGCCACCATGGCGGTCGGCGTGCAGCGACGCGAAGACGGCGGCCGGCTCGAGCTCGTCGAGCGTCTCGCCCCGGTCCAGCCGGTCGCGGACGGCCGCCTCCGGGAAGACCGAGCGGACGCGGGTCAGCCTGACAGGCTTGCCCGCAAGCGCGGCATGGACACGCGCGGAAACGCCCGGCTGCGGTCTGTCGAGAAGGACCGACACCTCGACGAACGGACGACTGCCGGGCGTGGCGGGGTCGCCGAAGTCGAAGGCGGCGAGCGAAAGCTCGAGCTCGTCGAGCGGGAGCGGGTCGCCGACCGGTAACGACAGGAACGAGGCGAGGCGGGGTATCTCGACGATGTCGAGCGTGACCCCCTCGGGACCGACGTCGACGACGCTGATCGAGTGGCGATAGTCCCGCTCCGCGACCGACAGTGGGAGAGGAGAGCCAGCGTAGCGGATCACCGTTCCACCGGAGATGTTCTGCGGCCGATGAAGGTGGCCGAGGGCGACATACGCGGCGCGGGCGTCGAACAGCGTCGAGGCCTGCGCCTCCTCACCACCGATCACGACCCTTCGCTCGGAATCGATTGACACATCGCCGCCTGAGACATGCAGGTGACCGGTGAGGACAACGGGGAGACCCTGCGCCCGATCGACTGCCGCAGCAGTGACCTCGGCGTAGAGAGCCGCGAGGTCGCCCCGACCAAGATCACCCGGCCGGCAGAACGGTATCGCGGCGAGGACCGCAGCCGGCTCGCCGTCGTGCCCGGCCAGTGTCGTGAAGAGTGCATCGACATCCAGCTCACCTTGCCGACGGGAAACCTGTCCGACCAAGTGGACGCGACCGCGCCCGAGCAGGGCGCCGGGGAGGTTGATGCGTGCCGCTGAATCGTGGTTCCCACCCAGGATGACGATCTGCAACCGGGGGCACCGTGCGAGTGCATCTCGCAGGAAGCCATAGAACCGGGCCATCGCCGTCACCGGCGGGTTGGCGACGTCGTAGATGTCGCCCGTTACGACCAGAGCGTCGGCGTCGAGCTCGACCAGCCGTTCGAGCAACCAGGCGAGGAAAGCATCGTGCTCTTCTTCGCGGCCGTGGCCGTGAAGCTCTTGGCCAATATGCCAATCGGATGTGTGGACGAGACGCACTCTGGCGGATGAAGCCTTTACCATGTGATCACGCTATAGCGTCTGAAACCGAAAGTGCAGTCTCTCCTAGTCGTCCACGGTAACGAAATGAGCACCGATAAGTCACTAGTCATGGCGAATCGGGGTAGGCCCGCCAGGATAGAAAGGATGCGCCTTGAACGAGACGCTGGTGACGCTCTCCCGTCAGAACACTCCGTATGTCTACTTGGCCTTCAGCGAGGAAGCCAATCGTCGAGCTGCCAGTATAGGTCAGCACTATGTAGCCAAGATCGGCCATGCGGGGGGAAGTGCAGACGCCTGCCTCGATCGCGAAGCCGCGCTGAGCATGGGCTTTCACAAGGGAGCGCTGACGGAAACACCGGAAAGGTGGCAACGGCTGAGCGGAGCGTTGCTCGGCGCGACTGACTGGACGTTTGAGGTAGAGGCACTCGTCGATACCCTTCCATGGGCAAGGAAGGTTGAAAAGGATTTAAGGAAGGCTTGGCGTGAACTAGGCTCCGAACCGTTCGACATCGAAGCGGGCCGTGCGCTCGTCGAGCCGAGCTTGGCTACCAACGGCCTGACCGAAGTCGTGCGGCTTTCCACGTTATGGATGTCGCAAAATATCGAGGAATATGACACCCTGATTTCAGAATGCGGCGGGGACACGATCGCGACGCCGGTGCTTCGACTCGTGCGTGACGTGATGCATATGCTGGTGGTGAAGATTCTGCCCGATCTCGGAGCGAAGAACGCGCCCATGGTTAAGGTTCCGACATTGATAGCGACGATGGTGGAGGACGCGCGAGGAACTGTCAGACTCGGCGAACGGGGTCCGCGCTTGCGGCTGAAGGCCGAGCAGATCGGAGAGAGACGATCTAGGGCTGAGACTCAATTAGAGCCAGAAGGCGAGCGCTGCTGCGATGGCGACGCTTGAGAGTAAGTTGAGGGCGAGTTTGTCGCAGAGGGTGGCTGACGTGACCCCCGTTTCTTCATCCAACTGGAAGTAGAGACCGTCTCCTTAAAGGGACGGACGGAATGAAGCGGAAGCAGTTTTCGGAAGAGCAGAT
>NZ_JAXCMJ010000047.1:0-27694 GCF_038084995.1 Sphingomonas sp. 2378 | reverse complement strand
GCCCCTCCGGCCCCTCCACCCCTCGCTTCGCGAGCGGCCCCCCTCCCCGCGCTTTGCGCAGGGAGGAATGGTGCGGTCACGCTCATGCCTCCACCCCGGCATAGCCTTCACGTTCCAGTTCAAGCGCGAGTTCGGGACCGCCCGAACGCACGATGCGGCCATCGGCCAGCACATGGACCCGGTCGGGCTGCACATAGTCGAGCAGCCGCTGATAATGGGTGATCAGCAGCACCGCCTTGTCGGGCGCGCGCATGATCCGGTTGATGCCGTCGCCAACGATGCGCAGCGCGTCGATGTCGAGGCCGGAGTCCGTCTCGTCCAGGATCGCGAACTTGGGGTTCAGGATGCCCATCTGAACCATCTCGTTGCGCTTCTTCTCGCCACCCGAGAAGCCGACATTGACCGGACGCTTGAGCATGTCCTGGTTCAGCCCCAGCCCATCGGCCTGCGCGCGCGCCAGCTTCAGGAACTCACCGCCCGACAGCGGCTTTTCGTCGCGCTGCCCGCGCTGCGCATTCAGGCTCTCGCGCAGGAACTGGACGTTGGACACGCCGGGAATCTCGACCGGGTACTGGAAGCCCAGGAACAGCCCGGCGGCGGCGCGCTCGTTCGGCTCCAGCTCGAGCAGATCGACGCCGTCGAACGTCACCGAACCTTCGGTGACTTCGTACCCCGGACGCCCGCCCAGCACATAGCCGAGCGTCGACTTGCCTGCACCATTGGGCCCCATGATCGCATGGACTTCGCCCGCATTCACCTCAAGCGACAGGCCCTTGAGGATTGGCTTGCCGTCAATCTCGGCGTGGAGGTTTTCAATTTTCAGCATAGTCATAGCCCTTCTGGCCCCTCCCCTTCAGGGGAGGGGTTGGGGTGGGGCGTCCGCCGCACGGGCATCGCTTGCAGCGTGCCGAGCAGGTGCGCCAATACACCCTCGATATTGTGCATCACATCGGCATTGCTGATGTGAACGACCCTAAAACCCAGTTCCGCCAGCGCTGCGTCACGTCGGTTGTCCCGCTGTGCATCGGCATGTGTCTCGCCATCGACTTCCACGATCAGGCCCGTGGCTGGGCAGGAGAAGTCGACGATAAAGCCGCCCATTACGCTCTGCCGTCGGAACTTGAAACCGCCCAATTGCGACCGCGACAGATGCGCCCAGAGCCGCTTTTCCGGCTCGGTCGGCTCGCGACGCATGGTGCGAGCGTGGCCCGACAAACGATCGAGGTCCGTCGCGGACACGCCCCACCCCCGGCCCCTCCCCTGAAGGGGAGGGGTGTTGAGGCGTCGAGCATCGTCGCGCGGCGTCAGCATCACCCGACCGAACCCTCCAGCGAAATCCCCAGCAGTTTCTGCGCCTCGACCGCGAACTCCATCGGGAGTTGCTGCAATACCTCGCGCGCAAAGCCGTTGACGATCAGCGCGACCGCCGCTTCCTGATCCAGCCCCCGGCTCATCGCGTAGAAGAGCTGGTCCTCGCTGATCTTGCTGGTCGTCGCCTCATGCTCGATCTGCGCGCTGGGGTTCTTAACCTCAATGTACGGCACGGTGTGTGCACCACACTGGTCGCCCAGCAGCAGGCTGTCGCACTGGGTGAAGTTGCGGACATTCTCGGCGGTCGCCGCCACGCGGACGAGCCCGCGATAGGTGTTGTCCGAACGCCCCGCCGAAATCCCCTTCGACACGATGGTCGAGCGGGTATTCTTGCCCAGATGGATCATCTTGGTGCCGGTATCGGCCTGCTGGCGATTGTTCGTCACCGCGACCGAGTAGAACTCGCCGACCGAGCCGTCGCCCGCCAGCACGCAGCTAGGGTATTTCCACGTCACCGCCGAACCGGTTTCGACCTGCGTCCACGACACCTTGCTGTTCTTACCCTGGCACAGCGCGCGTTTGGTGACGAAGTTGTAGATGCCGCCGACGCCATTCTCGTCGCCCGGATACCAGTTCTGGACGGTCGAGTATTTGATCTCGGCATCGTCCAGCGCGACCAGTTCGACCACCGCCGCGTGAAGCTGGTTCTCGTCGCGCATCGGCGCGGTGCAACCTTCGAGATAGGAGACGTACGCCCCCTTGTCCGCGACGATCAGCGTGCGTTCGAACTGGCCGGTATTCTCCGCATTGATGCGGAAATAGGTCGACAGCTCCATCGGGCAGCGAACACCCTCGGGGATATAGACGAAGGTGCCGTCCGAGAAGACCGCCGAGTTGAGCGTCGCGAAATAATTGTCGCGCTGCGGCACGACCTTGCCCAGCCACTTGCGGACCAGATCGGGATATTCCTTGATCGCCTCCGAGATCGAACGGAAGATCACGCCCGCCGCTTCCAGCTCCTTGCGGAAGGTGGTCGCGACCGAGACGCTGTCGAACACCGCGTCCACCGCGACCTTGCGCGCGCCTTCGACGCCCGCCAGCACTTCCTGCTCGGCGATCGGGATGCCCAGCTTCTCATAGGTCCGCCGGATTTCGGGATCGAGCTCGTCCAGCGACGCAATCGTCTTCTTCTGCTTGGGCTCCGCGTAATAATACGCGTCCTGATAGTCGATCGGCGGGATGTTCAGCTTGGCCCAGTCGGGCGTCTCCAGCGTCTGCCACAGGCGAAACGCCTTCAGCCGCCAGTCGAGCATCCATTCCGGCTCGCCCTTCTTGGCCGAGATATAGCGGACCGTATCCTCGCTCAACCCCTTGGGCGCGAAGTCCTGCTCGATCTCGGTGGCGAAGCCCCACTCGTACTTCTTGTTGGCGGCGGCGAGCGCCTCTGCATTCTTCGTGGCCATCAGGCGAATACCCCCGGACGCAAACCGGCGTCCATCACTTGCGATTCAACAGGATCGGCGGCGAGCGTCGCGAGCGTCACCCCGGAAAAAGCGGCGCGTACCGCCTGATTGACGACATGCCAATGCGGACGAACGCGGCATTGCATTTCAAGGCCGCATTCATGCGCGGCCCCCTCGACACAGGCGGTCAGCGCGATCGGGCCGTCCACCGCCTCGACAATGTCGGCCAGGCTGATCGTGTCCGCCTCGCGCGCCAGACGGATTCCACCGCCGGTGCCGCGCGTGCTCTCGATCAGGCCCGCGCTCGCCAGACGGCTGACCAGCTTCTGCGCGGTGGGCAAGGGCACGCCCGTCTGCCCGGCCAGCAAGGTCGCATTGCTCCGCCCGCCCGCACCTTCGCGCGCGGCGGCGGTCATCATGACGACCGCATAATCGGCCAGGCTGGAAAGGCGCATATTCTCCCAATCGGATGAATTTGATCCGATTGGCAAATGGGCGTGAGGGGCCGGTTCGTCAACCGGGTTTCGATGCGGGAATTTCGATGGGTGTGAGTGGCAGTGCCGCTCATCTTCTTTCTTAAGCCCCTCCCGCAGGCGGGAGGGGTTTGGGGAGGGCAAGGCCACAGGCGATGGTCTCGGTGAGACTCCCGGCCCTCCCCCATCCCCTCCCGTTTACGGGAGGGGCGTGAGACTCAGTCAGCGCCCGATCAGGTCTTGCGCGATTTCGTCCGCGACGTCCGAGGCCGGATGGCCCGTCTCCTCCGAACGCTGCCACACCTGCTCCAGACGCTCGGGGATCTTGGCGATGCGCGCCATGACCTCGGCCTCGTCGCCCTGGCCCAGATATTCCAGGCCGACATTGATGATGCCGCCCGCGTTGATGACGTAGTCGGGCGCATAGAGGATGCCCGCCTCCGCCACGCGCGCACCGTCTTCACGGGTGGCAAGCTGGTTGTTCGCGCCGCCCGCGACGACCTTGGCCTTCAGCCGCTGGATCGAATCGGCGTTCAGCACCGCGCCCAGCGCATTGGGGCTGACTAGGTCGACATCCGCGAACAGGATCTCATCCGCGGAGGCGACGCTCGCGCCCAGTTCCGCCGCCATCTGTTCGGCTCGCGCCTGATTGACGTCGGCGATGGTCAGCACCGCGCCGTCCTTGGCCAGCAGCTTGGCAAGCCCGCCGCCGACCGAGCCGACGCCCTGGATCGCGACGCGCACGCCCTTCATGTCGGTCGCGCCCAGCCCACGCTTCGCCGCCGCCTTGACGCCCAGATAGACGCCGTGCGCGGTGTACGGGCCGGGATCGCCGCCCGCCGCGCCGCTCGCCACCGGCAGGCCGGAGACATAGCGGGTCTGGGTCGCGATGATCTTCATTCGCTCCTCGGACATGCCCACGTCCTCGGCGGTGACATAGCGGCCGCCCAGCGATTCGACCGCACGACCAAAGGCTTCCAACTGCGCCGTGGTGATCGTGTCACCCTGCTTGGCCGCGAGCACCACGCCCTTGCCGCCGCCCAGCGCCAGACCCGCCATCGCGTTCTTGTAGCTCATGCCGCGCGACAGGCGCAGCGCGTCGGTGATGGCGAGCGCGGGAGTGCCGTAATTCCAGAAGCGCGCGCCCCCCGCCGCCGGGCCGAGATGCGTCGAGTGCACGGCGATCACCGCCTGCAATCCCGATGCGGGATCGGTGAACAGGTGCACGCCTTCATGCGCGTCGAAATCGGGAAAGCCCCAGTTGGTCATGCTCGTCCTTCGGTCCGACAAATGCGGAACCGGACCGAGTCTTCCGACCCGGCCACCCGATCGGTGAGGATTCTGGGAGGACACGGCTCTGAAGGGGGCCGGTGCCGTGGCCAGCAAATGGCCGGAAAAGAATGGGGCGACCGACGGGACTTGAACCCGCAACTTCCGGCATCACAAGCCGGCGCTCTAACCAATTGAACTACGGTCGCCGCGAAGGCTTGCGCCCCTAAACGGGTTGCAGCCCCTTCGTCAAGCGGTCAAAAGCGCCCTTCCGCCGAAAGTCGGTATCCGCCACCCGACCCCGCCACGAAGCCCAGTTGCTCCAGCTTCGCCGCCGCCGCCGGATCGCCGGGCGTCAGGACCAGGTCGGCGGTGTAGCGACCATCGGGCCGGATGCGCAGATTGACCGACTCGGTGCCCCCCTGCCCCGTCATCGGCAGCAGCAGCGCCCCCGCCTCGCACCGCGCATTGCCCATCATCGTCGGCGGCAGCGGCAGGCCGCCCGCATCGCCCGTCACGCTCGCACGGACGCGCCCGCCCGCTTCCTCGCACACGCCGTCGCGGAAGCGGACCGTCACATCCTCCAGCGCCAGGGTGGTGACCGGCAGGGGGGCGAACAGCGCGGCGGCGGGCAGGCTGGCGGTGACGCCGTCGATCCCCATCGCATGGCGACCGATCGTCGCCGCGCCCGCGATCGGGCGGCCATCCGCGCCAGCCCCCTCGAACGCCAGCCTGGCCCGGCCGACCAGCAGGGCCAGCGGCGACAGCGACACACGCAGATCACCCAGCGCCACCGCGCCGAACCGCGCCTCGATCATGCTGCCGCCCCAGATCGTGCCACCGACCCGCCGCGCGCTCAGCCCTTCGTCCGCAAGGCCCGTCAGCCCCAGAACCAGACGCATCGGCAGAAAGACGATGAGCGCCACGACCAGCATGGCTGCGAACAGCACCGAGGGCCGCGTGGTCATCCGCAACCGCATCACGACACCCGCGTCCGCAGGATCAGCGCCACGCCCACCGTCCGGTCGCCATTGTCGGTCAGCGTCGCCTGCTCGACCAGCACCCCGCCCCGTTCCAGCCGGGCGAGCCAGGGGGTCAGCGCCCCCGCCCGCGCCGAGGCGATCTGCGCACGCACCCGGCCGGGGCCGTCCTCGGTCAGCGCGGACAGGGTAAAGCCCGCCTGCTCCGCCGACAGTCGCACCGTATCGGCCAGCGTCCCCGCCAGCGCGGGCGGACGCCGCCGCCGGGTACGCAGTTCGTCGGCGATGGCCTGCGCCTCGCCCAGCCTGATCACCGCATCGGCATGGCGTTCCCGCGCGCTCGACAGGCCGTCACCCATGGGCCGCAGGATGCCGCCCCAGACGATCGTCACGATCAGCAGCGCGCCCATGACCAGCAGCAGCCGCTTCTCCCGCGTCGAGCGCCCGTCGAACCAGAGTTTCAGCGCCTTCATCGTGCGCGCACCATGAATTCTCCGGTGATCCGGCCATTCGCCGCGACGAAGGTGCTGGGCTGGACGGTGAAGCCCTGGGTTTCGATCGCCCGCTTCAGATCGGTGGCGAGCGCCTCGCGATCCACCGCCACGCCCAGGCGGATGTCGCCGTTCGGCTGGAAATCCATCGCGGTCAGTTCGGAGCCCGGCACGCTGCGCACCGCCGAAAACACCGCCGCCGCCGTCCGGCTGAATCCCTGACCCGGCCCGCGTATCGCCGCCAGTCGCTCGGTCAATTGCCGGTCCGCGTCAATCAGGGTCTCGCCACGCGGCAGGGCGGTGCGCGCGACCTGCTCGATCTTCGCCTCCGTCACGTCGGCGGCTAAGCTGTATCTGGTCCAGCGCACCAGATCGATCGCCAGCGTCACCGCGACGATCGCCACACCCAGCCAGCCGAGCCGCCGCACCAGCCGCCAGTCGATCGCGAAGCCGCGCCGCCGCGCGAACAGCCCCTGCCGCAGATCGAGCGCCGGAGCCCCCACCGCCGCGCCGAGTGCGGTTTCGATGCCGTCGGCATCCAGATCGGCGAGCGGTTCCTCGCCGGTCACGATCTCGGTCAGGCCGGGTTCGTCGGCAAAACCCGAACTGCGCCCGCGCACCACGCCCTGCCCGGCCAGATCGCCGCGCACATAGCCTGCGTCCGGGCGCGGCAGCAGCAGCGGGGCGGGGACGACCGCGACCGGATCGATCCCCTTGCCCGCCAACAGGCTGAGCCATCCCGCCATCGCGCCGCGATTGACGATCCCGATCGCGCGTGCGCCCGCTTCCTCCGCACCGACCGCGACATGGAGTTCGTCCATCGGCGCGGCACTCACCTCGGCGGCGAGCAGGCGCGCGGCGGCGGCGGCCTGCGCGGTCGAGCGGGCGGGGATTTCGGCCCAGTGCAGCGACACCGCATCGGCGGGCGCGACCGCGATGACGTCGCCATCGCCTTGCGGCAACCCCTCGCCCGCCGCCGCGACGCGCGCATCCTCGATCCGCATCCAGCGATAATCGCCGCCCTCGCCCGGCGGCAGGAACAGGAGGTTGGTCGCACTCATCACTCTTCCCCCCAAATCCGCGCCACCAGTCGCGGCGGCTGACGCGACGCATCGACCAGCGCACGCTCGTCCACCCGCACGCTGCCCAAGGTCGCCGCGATGCGCAGGTTGAACCAGCGACTGGTCGTCGCCACGCCCCCCGCCCCGCTCGCCCCCGGAATCTGCGCCCAAAAGGCACCGGCGTCGGCATAGCCTTGTGGCGGGCGGCGCAAAAGGGCCTGGGCGATGGCCGAGGGCGAAATCGTATCGACCTGCGCCATCGCGACCAGGGGCGCCTGTTCGGGGGCCAGGGTGTTGATGTTGATACTGGTCGGCTTCGCTTCGGGCAGCGTGCAGATCCAGGGGCGCAGGGTCGCATAGATGTCCGGCGTGACGCCGTTCACCATCCGCATCTCGCTGACATCCGCCATCATCGTGCCGCCGGTCCGATAGGGCGGATCGCGGGCGAGATAGAGCGCGTCCTCCGCACCGCCGCCTTGCGGATTGGGATCGCTGTCGATCCAGTCGGCGGTGCCCGTCGCCACCTGCTCCGCCACCTGACCCGGAATGCCGATCAGCCGCATCAGCTTGGCGAAATGAGCGATTTCCAAGCCGTTCGCGGCATAGACGCCGGGCTGGCCGAGTATCGGCTGGGCCAAGCCGTTGAGGTTGAAGCAATTGCCGCCATCGGTGACGCGCGCCACCGCCGTCCCGCCCCCCGCCATATCGCCCAGCGGCAGTGCAAAGGGCCGATCGCTCCACCCGCCGAGCAGCGAGACCTTGCCCTGCGACCGCTCCAGCAGGTCGCCGATACGGATGATCGCCAGTGCCTCCGCCGCATAGGCGAAACCGCGTGCCTGCTCGATCGCCACCGCATTGCCGCCCAGCCGGGTCGACAGGCGCAGCTTTTCCAGCGCCGTCGCCGCCAGCACCGCGATCACCGCGACGAGGATCAGCACGGTGAGCAGCGCGGCGCCCCGCTCGCCGGGACGGGACCGGGGCCTAGCCACCGGGGGCCGGCGTGGGCGTAGGGGTCGGCGTCGGACCGATTTGCGGCACGGCGACATAGCCGGTGCCGACCAGAAACAACTGGCGGAAGATCATGCCGTCATCGCGCACGATCGTGACTTCGGCCGCCTGGGGCAGCGCGACGCCCGGCTCCCCCTGCCACTGGTCGAGCCACGCGCCGTTGAAGCGATAGCGCAGGTGCAGTTCGCGGACATGGTCCATCAGCGCGGCGGGCTCCATCGGGGCCGCCCCGTCGAGCAGCGGCCATGCCACCCGCTCCAGCACATCGCCGTTGAGCCGATAGGCGAGCTTCTGCAACGACGGCCGCTGTGCCCCGTCGAGATTGCTCCAGCCCGCCCGGACGAAGCGCATCGCGTCGGCTCCTGCGACCATGGCGGGGGTCTGCACGCCGCCTTCGTCACGGGTCGGACGGTCGACCGCCTGCGCCAGATCGGCGGAGAGGATCGCGGTCGTCCGGCTGACCGCCGCCATCGCGTCCAGCTTCTGCCCCGTCACCGCCTGCGCCCGGACGCTCAGCGACAGGATCGCCACGGCGGCGGCGGCCAGCATCGAAAAGATGAGCAGCGCCACCATGACCTCGACCAGGGTGAAGCCGTTCTGCCCTGTTCCCCGGTGGAGGCCGGGGCCCAGTTGCGGCGAACCCGGAAAATCGGGGCCAACGCCGCCCCGCGCCTTTAGCCGGGCAGCAACTGGACCCCGGCCGTCGCCGGGGAACGGAAAGGTAGGCGCGCGCAATCTCACGACGCCGACACCCCGACCGGCGGCGCGGGCATGGGCGGGCGGACCATCGTCATCCGGCCCGCGATGCTGCCCCCCGCATTCGCCACGGCCACGTCGATCCGCACGACGCGCACGTCACCCGTGCCGCTGACGATCCGGGTCCATTTCCAGCTTCGCCCGCCATTTATCTCGGTGCCGGACATACGCCCCAGCGCGGGAGCCTGCGGATCGGTGACGGCGGCGATGGCGACATTGCGCGCGACCATCTGCGCCACCACGGTTTCGTCCAGGATCGCCGCTCCCCGGATCGTCGCGCTCTCCAGTCGGACCAAGGCCATCGCCGCCAGGCTGAACACCGCCAGCGCCACCATGATCTCGATCAGGGTGAAGCCATCCTCCCCGGCACGGGGAGGGGGACCATCCGAAGGATGGTGGAGGGGGATCCCCGCAAGGGTCGCCCTATGAGGCACGCCCCCTCCGTCACGGCTCCGCCGTGCCACCTCCCCTTGCAGGGGAGGAATTCTGGTGCCCTCAACCATCGACCCGCACCGTACCGTCCGCGCCGATCCGCACGATGCTGCTGGCGCGCTGGCGGGTCAGGCGGAGTTCGACCGGGCGGTCGGCGAGCCCGGTCACGTCGAAAGTGATCCGCACCCGCCCGCTGGCATCGGGGATCATCGCCTGGGTGCCGTCCTCCCATTGGGCGACGCGCAAGGGTTTCGCGGTCATCGGACTCCACGCCCCGTCCGCCCGCCGGTCGAATCCATAGCCACCGCGCGTCACCCAGATGCTGACCGGCGACGCCTCCACCACCGCCACGTCATGCGCGGCGCGGACGCGGGCGGCGAAGCGCAGCGCTTCGTCGGCCACGCGGCCCCGCCGGTCGGGCAGCGACCAGACCGCGATGGCGGAGGCCAGGCCGATCACGGTGATGACGACCATCAGCTCGACCAGGGTGAAGCCGCTCGCCCTGCGCGGGAATGGAGGAACATGGCCTTCGACTTCGCTCAGGCTGAACGGAGGGAAGGTGTGGGTCGCGCCTCCCCTCACATCCGTTCGCGCTGAGCGAAGTCGAAGCGCACGGGGTGAACGCGCCCCACACGAGCCCCGCCCGCCGCCGTTCCCGGCCTCCAGGCGGGGCCGCGCGCTCACTTATCCCAGTTGCCGATATCGGCGTTGATCCCCTCGCCGCCTTCCTTGCCGTCGCCGCCATAGGTCCAGACATCCGCCTCGCCATGCTGGCCGGGCGAGGCATAAAGATAGGGACGGCCCCAGGGATCGTCGGGCAGCTTCTTGAGATAGCCGCCCTTCTGGTAACGCGACGGATCGGCGAGCCCTGCGGGCATCGACACCAGCGCCTGAAGCCCCTGCGACGTCGTCGGGAAGGTCAGGTTCTGGAGCTTGAACATCTCCAGCCCGCCCTCGATCTGCGCAATATCGGCCTTGGCCTTCTGCACCCGCGCGGTGTCGCCCGAGGGCAGGACGTTCAGCGCGACGATCGTCGCCAGCAATCCGATGATGACGATGACGACCATCAGTTCGACCAGCGTGAAGCCGTTTGCCGGGCGCTTCCGGCGGATCGGACGGCGATTTTGGGTACGCATCAACATGTCCTCTTATTGACCGGCCAGCGTATTGAGCTGGAGGATCGGCAGCAGGATGGATAGCACGATCGTCGCGACCACGCCGCCCATCACGACGATGATCGCAGGCTCCAGCAGCGAGAGCGCGGTGGCGGTGAAGCGGTCGAACTCGCGCTCCAGATAGTCGGCGGCGCGCTCCAGCATCTCGTCGAGCCGCCCCGCCGCCTCGCCGCTGGCCGCCAGATAGGTGAGCAAAGGCGGGAACACCTCCGCCCGCCGCATCGCCGCCGACAGGCTGCCGCCGCCCCGGATCGCATCGACGATCGCGTCGGAGGCGACCCGCAACCGTCGGTTGTGGATCGTGCCCGCCGTCAGCGTCAGCCCTTCGAGCAGCGGCAACCGGCTAGCCACCATCGTCCCCAGCGTCCGCGCCATCCGCGCGGCATGCAGGTCGCGCAACAATCGCCCGAGCAAGGGCAGCTTGAGCAGCCACGTGTCGAAGGACAGCCGGATCGACGGCACCTTCAACGCGCGCCAGAAGCCGACTCCTGCGACGACCGCCACACCCGCCATCAGCCACCACCAGCCGACCAGCAGATCCGATACCCCGATCACCATCCGCGTCAGGAAGGGGAGTTCCTGCCCGACCGTATCGAACTGCTCGACCACCTGCGGCACGACGAACATCATCAATGCGGTGACGACGCCCAGCGCGACGACCGCCAGGATCGTCGGATAGGCGAGCGCGGTGATCAGCTTGCCGCGTATCTCCGCCTGCCGCTCCAGAAGTGCGGCAAGGCGTTCGAGGATGGTCGGCAATGTCCCCGAACTCTCCCCCGCCGCGACCATCGCGCGGTAGAGCGGGGGAAAGCTCTTCGGTTCGCGCGCCATGGCGTCGGCCAGGCGACGGCCCTCGGTCACGCCCTGATGCACCGTCGCGACGATGGCGCGCACCCGCTCCTGCTCGGTCTGGCGGGTGATGGTGCGCAGACTCTCCTCCAGCGGCGAGACGCGGTTGAGCGTGGCGAGTTGGCGGGTGAACAGGGTCAGCTGCTTGACCGACATGCGCGCGCGGCCGAGTTTCAGCCCGAAGAGCGGGCGGCGCTCCGCGGTGTCGCCGCTGCCCGGCTTGACCGAGACGACATAAAGCCGCTGCTTCTCCAGCGCCGCACGGGCGGCGTCGCTGGTCTCGGCGGGGATGAAGCCGCGCTTCTCCATGCCCTTGGTGTCGATGGCGACATAGTCGAACCCGGCCATGTCAGTGCCCCCCCTTCCCACAATAGGGCCCCACCCCGGCGAAGGCCGGGGTCCAGTTGCGGTGGCGGTGCAGAAGCGGAGTGCGGGATTGAAATTTTACCTCACGCGAAGACGCGAAGACGCGAAGCAGAAAAGAATGATGTTCGCGCGGAGGCGCGGAGGACGCAGAGAGGGCGTGCCTGCCGCGCCAGCGGCGCTCATGCATCGGCTGATGGGAAAAGCTGTTCGCTGCCGCGGGCCAGACACCTCCGCGTTCTCCGCGCCTCCGCGCGAAAAAAACATCTTCTCTTCGCGCCTTCGCGGCTTCGCGTGAACGCAACTGGACCCCGGCCTCCGCCGGGGTGGTACGGAAGAAAGGGAGGACGGCGACCACGTTCACCCCGCGTCGGAATCGCGGCGGGACACGCGGATGGCTTCCTCCGCCGTGGTCACGCCGTCCAGCACAAGCGTCCGCGCCGCCACCGCCAATGGCTGCTGCCGGGCAAAGGCGTGCGCGGCGATCGCCTGTTCGTCGCCGCCTTCGTTGATCAGCCGCCGGATCGTGTCGTCGACCCGGACCGCCTCATAGACCCCGGTGCGCCCCTTATAGCCGCTGCCGTTGCACTGCGGACAGCCGACCGCTTCGTACACCGTCGCCTTGTTCTCGATGCCGAGCAGCGGCGCGACAGTGTGCTTCGCCTTTACCGGCCGCTTGCACGCCGGGCACAGCCGCCGCACCAGCCGCTGCGCGATGACGGCGCGGAGCGTCGAGGCGAGCAGGAAGGGCTCGACCTTCATGTCGCGCATCCGGGTGATCGCCCCAACCGCATCGTTGGTGTGGACCGTCGACAGCACGAGGTGCCCGGTCAGCGAGGCCTGGACCGCGATCTCGGCGGTTTCGCGGTCGCGGATTTCGCCGACCATCACCACGTCCGGGTCCTGGCGCAGGATCGCGCGCAAGCCCGCCGCGAAGGTCAGGCCGACCTTCGCATTCACCTGGGTCTGCCCCACGCCCTCGACCGCATATTCGACCGGGTCCTCGACGGTCAGGATATTGCGGCTGCCGTCGTTCAGCAGGCGCAGCGCGGCGTACAGGCTGGTCGTCTTGCCCGAGCCGGTCGGCCCGGTGACCAGGATGATGCCATTGGGCTCGCTCAGCGCCTCGCGCAGCAGCGCGTACATCGCCGGGTTCATGCCCAGTGCATCGAGGTCGATGCCCGCATTCTCCTTGTCAAGAATGCGCAGCACCACCCGCTCCCCCGCCCGGCTCGGCAGGGTCGAGACACGCACGTCGAGCAGCTTGCCCCCCAGCGTCAGCGCCATGCGCCCGTCCTGCGGCACGCGCCGCTCGGCGATGTCGAGCCGGGCCATGACCTTGATGCGGCTGACCACCACCGGCGCGACATGCGGCGGCATGCGCAAGGTCTCGCGCAGCACGCCGTCGATGCGCATCCTGACGACGAGGCCCGTCTCATAAGGCTCGATATGGATGTCCGACACGCCGTTGCGCGCGGCGTCGGCGATGATGCCGTTGATCAGGCGGATGGCGGGCGCATCATCGGCCGTGTCGAGCAGGTCCTCCGCGGTCGGGATGCCGTCGGCGAGCATGTCCAACTCGTCGCCCATGCCCACCGCCGCGATCGCGGTCGCCTGTCCGTCCATCGCATAGGCGTCGGAGAGCAACCGGTCGAAAGCGGGCGCCTCGACAAGGGCGATGGCGAAGGGGCGGCCGATATGGCGGCGCAGTTCGATCAGGGCGCGCGGGTCCGCGCCTTCGCGCAGGGCTATGGTCAGCGGGTCGGCGGTGTGGACGACCGTGCCGAACTTGCGGGCGAAGGCGTAGGGGATGGTCAGCGGAGCGACCAGTTCCAGCGCTTCGTCGGGCGTGGGGAGCGGGAGAGCGGGTGGCCCTCCCCCATCCCCTCCCGCCTGCGGGACGGACGTGCCCAGCGGCAAGGGGACGGTATCGCCGGTAGGAAGGGGTTGCGGGTCGTCAGTCACGGCGCTTGATCGGCTCGACCGGCTTGGCGACGGGGACCGCGATGCGCGGGTCCTCGATATTGCCGGGCATGGGCGCGTGCGGGATCGGCGGCGCGGCGTTCATATAGTCGCGGACCAGTTCGTCGATCGAGGGTTCGACACCCGGCTGGGCATAGCCCTGCAACTGGCGGAGATAGCCGTAACGCTGTTCGGTGACGCGGCGGCTGTCCTCGGGCGTGCGCAAGATGGTCGGGCGGATGAAGACCATCAGGTTGGTCTTCGACCGGCTGCGCGCCTTGGACCGGAACAGCGCGCCCAGGCCGGGAATATCGCCGAGCAGCGGAATCTTCTCGATGGTGCGGCGTTCGTTGTCGTCCAGCAGGCCGCCGATGACCGTGATCTGGCCGTCATCGGGGGTGAAGACATTCTCGAACGCGCGCTTGTTCAGGATCAACTCGCTGTTGTTGCTCGACACCGGTCCGGCGATCGAACTGACCTCCAGCCGGACGTACAATTTCAGCGACCCGCCCGCATTGACCTGCGGCTTCACGTCCAACTGGATGCCGACATTCTGGCGCTGCACGGTGCGGAAGGCATTGTCGAAATTGTTCGACAGCGCCTGTCCGGTCGTCACCGGAATTTCCTGACCCACCAGGCTGTGCGCCTGCTGATTGTCCAGCGTGATGATGTGCGGGACTTGCAGCAGGTTCGACGTGGTGTCGCTCTTCACCGCGTTGATGATCGCGCCGAACACCGTGTCGCCGACCTGCCCGCCCCAGCCTGCAAAGCCGCCGGTCGTCCCCAGGATCGACTGGACCGCCGACTGGGTCAGTTGGCTGAAGGCCGGGTTGGGGACATTGGTTTCGGTCCGCGTGCCGTCGGGGGCGGTGACGATCGTCTTGGTGCCGCCAAGGGTCTGCGCCCCCACCGCCCCCGCGATCTGGAGGATGTTCGGCGCGGTATTGCCATAGGTCGAAGCCGCGAACGCCCCGCCCGAAAGGCTGCCGAGCAGGAATTGCGCGCCCAGCCGCCGCGCGGTCTGGTCGGAGACCTCGGCGACGATCGCCTCGATCAGCACCTGTTCGCGGCGCACGTCGAGTTGGCGGATGACCTCGCCGATCTGGCGCTGGATATCGGCGGGACCGGCGATGACGATGGCGTTCGCGCCGGTGAAGCGGGTGACGACCGCCGCGGTGCGGCCGCCCTGCGTGCTGATCGCCGGTTGCTGCCCGTTCTGACCGCCAGCACCGGGGGCGCTCGCCGCCTGGGGTTGGGCGACGGGCTGGATGCGTTGCGCGATCGAGGTGCCCGCCGCCGACCCCGCCTGGCTGTTGGTCTGGGTGAAGCTGCCGCGCGACAGGGTGGTTTCCTGCACCGGATCGGGTGTCTGGCCGACCAGTTGCTGGAGCACCGGCAGAAGCTGCTCCGCATCGGCATTTTGCAGGAAGACGACGCGGATTTCGGTGCCGCTCTTGGCCTTGTTGTCCAGGTCGAGCGCGATCTGGGCGAAGCGCGCCACGCTCGACGGATCGCCACGCAACGCGATCGAGTTGGAGCTGTCGATCGCCACCACCGACACGCCGGTCGACCCTTGCGCCGGGCCGCCCTGTCCACCGCCACCGCCCCCAGCCAGCGTCTGGAGCGCGGTCGCGATCTCGCGCGCGCCCGCATTCCTCAGCGCGATGACGCGGGTCGAGGCATTGTCGGCGTCGATCCGCCGGACGACCTCGCGGATGCGGCGGATATTGTCGGCGAAGTCCACCACGACCAGGCTGTTGCCCGCACGATTGGCGGTCACCGATCCTTGCGCGCTGACCAGCGGGCGCACCGTCTCCAGGGCGCTGTTGGCGTCGATCGCGCGCAGGCGGATGATCTCGGTGACATAGGCGTTGCGGTTCGCGCCCGCCGACCCGATCCGGCTGGGCTGCGACGCGGCGTTATCCACCGGCTGCACCCGGAACGCCCCACCCGACGTCGGCACCGCGACCAGCCCGTTGGAGCGCAGGGTCGAGAGGAAAATCTCGAAATATTCGGACCGCGACAGCGGCCGATCGGTCACCACCGTCACCTTGCCGTTGACCCGGCTGTCGATGATGAAGGTCCGCCCCGTCACCTTCGCGGCATCGGCGATGAAGGCGCGAATATCGGCGTCGCGCACGTTGAGCGTGGTCTGTCCATGCGCCCCTGCGGCCAATGCCAGCGCCAGAACCGAACAGAGGACAAGCTTCTTCATGGCCGTGGTGCCGCAATCTGGAGGGAGAGCGGCAGCGTCTGATCGCCCCGCTCGACCGTGATGGAGAGAGAACCGCCCTGGGCGAAATCCGCCGCCAGACGGTCGAGATCGCCGGGCCCCGTGACGGGACGGCCAGCCAGCGCGGTGACGATATCGCCCTCGCGCAAGCCCGCCGCCCGGAACGCCGCGCCCGACCCCATCGGCCGGACGACCAGTCCCGAGACGCGCCCGCCGTCGAGCCGGGGAATGAAACCGATATCGCTGCGCAACTGCGCCATCGCGACGCCGCCCGCCGGGGGGACCGATCCGGGCAGTTGCACGGAAGGCGCTTCCGCTGCCGAGGCACCAGCGGGCGGTGCGTCCGACTGGTCGAGATACAGGTCCTCAGCGCGACCGCCACGATCGATGGTGACATGGTCGAAGGCGACCGACTTGAGCGTGACGCCCGGCTGGATCTCCTCGCCGACCGACACCGAGCGCTGCACGCCGTCCGGCCCCGCGACGATCGCCGAACCGCGCCCCGATGCCTCATCGATCCGCGTCCCGAACAGGGTGAGTTGCAGCGTCGTGACCGCGGAGGACGCCGCCTGCTGTCCCTGCAAGCGGAAAAAGGGGTCGAAGCCGTCGAGGATCGCCCCCGGCGATCCGGCGACGACGGGCGCGACGGGACGCCACTCGCCCAGGGGCGAGATCGGCGTGACGATCACCCAGAGCAGCCGCGCCCCCTGCACGGCGAGCACCGCCATCATCGCCAGTTCGGCGACCGAATAGACATTAACGACCGGCAGACGCCGCAACAATCGGCGTCCGCGCGTGTCGAGCCTCAACCGCATGAAACCAGACCCCATCCGCATTTTCGGGGTCTAGGCATGGCATGTTACAGCCCTGCGTCAAAGCCCCGAAACATGTTCGTCATATTGGTTTCATCGGATGACGGATGAGCGTACGATTCCGCGATGGGCGGACATTCGCTTTCCCTTGGACTTCGACTTCGCTCAGCCTGAACGGGGTGTAGGGCCCAACCTTTCGCCATGACGAAACGAATCCCCACCTCCGTTCAGGCTGAGCGAAGTCGAAGCCCATGCCCCATAGCAACCACAAGCTAAAGGGCCGCCGCCCGGATCATCCCGAACGACGGCCCCTCGTCGGATCAGAAGGTCGTGCTGATCCCCAGCGAGAAGACCCGCCCCAGATTATAGCGGTTCAGATAGACGAACCGCCCATTCCCGAAATCCTGCCGCTCGTTGTAGCGAGTGCGGGTCAGGTTGCGGGCTTCGGCCTTCAACTCGAACTTGCCGCCCATCAACTCGAAACCCTGACGCGCCACGAGGTCTAGGCGAATGCCCGGAACCTCGACGATGTCCGGCTGGAAGCCGGTGCCCGACAGGTTGGACGGCCCGCGATTGGTCACGCGGTTGCTGGCATAGTTGAACAGCAGGGTGACCTGCGACAGGGCGGCGGTATCCTCGACACCCAGTTGCAGGTTGACCAGATGGTCCGACTGGCCGGTCAGCGACGCGCCGTCGCGGAACAGCAGCCGCGCCGGGCCGAAGCCCGAAGCACAGCCCGCCAGCCCGGGCGAGCCCGCCGCCGCCGCCGGATTGGGCACGCAGGTCGCGTCCGCGTTGATCTGCGACTTGGTATAGGTGTAGTTCGCGATCGCGACCAGGCGGCGCGTGGCGAAGAAGTCCCCGCCCAGGCCCGCCAGCGGCACGTACTTCTGCAACTCGACTTCCGCGCCGTACAGCTTGGCCGAGGGCAGATAGGTGAAGCCCGTCTGCAACCGATCATCCGCGCCGGTGTAGAAGCCGACCTGCTCGATCGGGTTCTTGATCCGCTTGTAGAAGCCCGCCAGCGTGAAGCGCTGGTCGCGCGCGTAGAACCATTCATAGCGCGCCTCGAGATTCCACAACTCGCTGTCGCGCAGATTGGGGTTGCCGAAGAACAGGCGGTCCGAGTCGGGGTCGCGGAACTGCTGCGGCGCGAGTTCGCGGAATTGCGGGCGCGAGATGGTCTTGGCCCCGCTCGCGCGCAACTGCATGTCGGCGGCGAAATTCCAGGTCAACGTACCGGCGGGGAGGAAATAATCATTCTTCAACCGCGTCGTGGCGCTCTGCACCGGGGTCACCGTCTCGACCGCGGTTTCGTAGCGGACACCCGCCACCGCACGCAGGCCGTCCATCACCTCGGCTTCCGCCTGGGCGTAACCGGCATGGACGTTCAGCTTCGCGTCGTACGCATAGGCACCCGCCTGGGTCGAGAATTGCAACTGGAGCGTGCACGCCCCCTGCCCGCGCAAGGGGCAGGCGTTGTTGATGACGTCGGCGCTCAACAGATAGTCGGGGCGATAGAGATTGTACGGGAAGCCCGGCGCGGTGCCCGCACCGTCGCTGGTCTGGTAATTGAACTGGATACGGCTCGAATAACGATCCGTGCCCTGGTAGAAATAGCCGGTGCTCAGCGTGATCGGACGGTCGCCGTCGATCCTGTAGGAAAGGTCCGCCTGACCGGTCCACAGATTCTCGTTCAACTCCGAGAAGATGATCGAGGCGAAGGGGGTGAAGCGCTGCGTCACCTGATAGGCCCCGTTGCACTGGAACCCGCCCGCACCGTTCGCGCCGTCATAGCTGATCGGCAGGCCCGTCGTCGTGCGCGCGGAGCAGAGATAGTCGAACTGACGCTCATAGGGTGCGTTGCGCTTGGAATTGGCGAAGGCCCCGCGCGCGTCGAACTTCAGCGCATCGGTCAGCTTGAACTCGCCGACCAACTGGCTTTCGATCAACTGGCGCTCGAACCAGTTGGTGTTCTGCTGGAAGCGCAGGCCGCTGGCGTTGTTATAGACTTCCGCCGCCGATCCGCGACCCTGCTTCAGCGTGTCGTGGATATAGACGTTGGTCCAGCGCACCGTGTTGTCGCCGAACGCATAGCCCAAACCCACCAGCGCGTTGGCGACGATGCGGTTGTCGGTCAGCAAGGTGCGGAAATCGTTGCGGATCGTGCCGTCGGGCGACACCGAGTCCTGCTGGATCGCCGAGCGGGTGCGGAAGGTGTTGGACAGGCTGAGCGACGAGATCACGCCCAGACGGTCGCTGCCGATGTCGAACACCGAGCCTGCGGATAGCTCGCCCGACCAGTTGGCGGGAAGCTGGTTGTTGCGCTGGAGCAAGGTGGTCGAGGCGTTGGACAGCCCGGCCACCTGCGCGGCGGGAACGATGCCCGAACCCTTGCCCGCCTGCACGTCGCGCACGAACTGCGGCACGCCGCGCGTGCCGTCGTCGAAACCGATCCAGTCGGCACCGCCGCCGCGATAGGTATAGCCCAGTTCGCTGGTCGTCGCATCGTCCGCCGCCAGGGTCACGCCGCCCGAGATGAAGTTCTTCGCCGGGATCGCCTTCGTCGTCAGGTTGATGACGCCGCCGCCGAACTCGCCCGGATAATTGACCGAATAGGTCTTCTGCACCAGCGCCGAGCCGACGATGGTGGTCGGGAAGATGTCGAGCGGGACCGAGCGGCGCAGCGGCTCGGGACTGGGCAAGGGCGAGCCGTTGAGCAGCGACGAGGAATAACGGTCGCCCAGGCCCCGGACATAGACGAAGCCGCCGCCCACGACCGACAGGCCGGTCACGCGGGTCAGCGCGCCCGCGATATCGCCCTCGCCCGTGCGCGCGATGTCGGCGGCGGACAGGACCGAGACGATCTGCGGCGTGGCGCGGATCGTGTTGGGGATATTGCGGCCGACCACCACGATCTCGTTGCTGGCCGAGGCGTCGACGCCGGGGGCGGAGATTTCGACCGGCTCGTCCGCCGACTGGCCGTCCTGACCGGTCGGGGTCTGGCTCTGCGGAGTGGCCTGCCCGTCGGGGCTGGTCGCGGTGGTGCTGGTCTGTGCCGGGGCACCCGCCGTCTGCGCGAGCAGGGCGGGCGCGACGAGCTGCGAGGTCAGCAGAAGGAGGGAGGCATAAGCGAGGCGTCGCTGCATGGCCGGGTCTTCCCGTATGAATGTCTTATGGAGGAAAGCCGGGGCGGCGATGATCGCCACCCCGGCCTGCCGAGAGCGCCCGATCAGGTCCGGGCGCATGGTCAGCGGGGCCTTAGCGGCCGTTGCAGCTGAAATAGACCGAGGTGAAGACCGGCGGGCCCTGATCCTGAAGGTCGGCATTGGCGGCACGGATGGTGGTGCGATCGGCCCCCGAACCGGCGCCCGCGATCAGGTTGACGCAGGCCACGCCGCTCTGCGTCGACTTCACGATGCCGTTGATGAAGGTCATGTCGGCACCACCGCGCAGGCGGATCGCGGCCGGAGCATTGGCCGTCTGGACGAAGGTGAAGTTGGCGTAGCGGCCGAAGGTGCGCGGCAGCAGGTCTTCGGCATTGTTCGAATCGATCTCGGTCGAGAAGCTGTCCACCGTCGCGCCCGAGGGCCGTTGCGCTGCAATCATGAACTGCATGAAGCCGCGATAGCCATTGTCGATATCGAACCCGTCATCGTCCGCGCCTGTGATCGCAATATATTTGAGGTTGGTCGTGCCGCCGAAGATTTCGATGCCGTCATCGGCCGAATTGTGGCTTTGAATATGATCGATCACCGTGCCGGAACCGGTGCCACCCAGCGTCAGCCCTTGCAACTCATTGCCTTCCGCCAGGGCGATGCCCGAATAGCGGATCTGGACATAGGACATCTGACCGGACGAATCCGTCTGGTTCGCACCACCATAGAAGCGGCCGGTCACGCCTTCGATCGCCAGTTGGCAGGTGGTCGAGGTGCCGCCCGCATTGTTCGGGCCGGTGCCGGTAGCACAGACGGCGGTCGGCGCGCGGCCGAGCAGGATGATACCACCCCATAGGCCCTGCGCGTTGTCGCCGAAGTTGTTGCTGCCGCCCAGGTTGAACTGACCCGAGAAGATGATCGGCAACGCGCGCGTACCGACCGCCTGGATCTTCGATCCGCGATTGACCAGCAACAGGTCGTTGGTCGCCTCGCTGGCGTCGTTCAGGATCACGACGCCCGGCTCGATGGTCAGCGTCACGCCCGAGCCGCCGGAAGAGCCCTGATCGGTGCCCACCTCGGTCTGGCCGCGCAAGCGGTAGAAGACACCCGCCACGCGAGGCAGGGTCAGGTTCGTCGTGATGTTCTGGGGGAGGCGGCAAGCCTTGCGACCCTGGACCAAGCCATCGTCGGTCGTCCCCGCCGGGCAGGTCGCGGCAGACGCTTGGTCGCTGGTGCCAATATAAGCGGCGAGCGCGGAGTTGGACGAACAGGAGGTGCCGCCTCCACCAAAATCCAGGCCTGGCGCATTGCAGGTCCAACCCTGGAAAGAGGTATCGTTCGGGCCGTTGAGCGCGCCGACATAGTTGGTCGAGGTGAAGAAGCTGTTCAGCGTCGAGGGGTCCGACGCGGTGGTCAGCGAGGTGGCGCTGGTCGGATAGATGCCGTTCAGCGCCGCGCCGGTGCCGTTGACGTTGTTGTTCGTGCCCGCATTGACGATCGCCAGTTGTTCGTCGGCGGTGATCGAGATGCCGTTGACCGCGGTCACGGCGGCGAACTGCGCGGCGGTGATGTTGGCGGTCGGCGTCGGGGTGGGCGACGGGGTCGGCGTCGGCTGAGGCTGGACGATCACGACGCTGCCCGCACCGGGCGACGCGACGCTGTCGGCACCGCCGCAGGCGCTCAGAGCCGCACAGGCCGAGGTCGTCATGAGAAGGAGGCCGAAGCGCTTGAAGCTGCCCATCGCCGAAAAACTCCCGATCTTTATCGTTGCAAAAGCCGGGCGAACGCCGCCCAATGACCGACTCAAGACAAGTCCCCCTGTCGATCCCGGACCCGGCGTTAGGCGCGTCTCATGACGCCAAGATGCATTTTGGAAGAATCTTTTGTGACATATCGGCGTCGTTTCGATGACACGACACCAGCGGGCACGGGGGCGCAGGAATATTTCCGCTGCTACGTCCCGACCATGGCAGCTTTTTCAGCGAAAGGTCGTTAGAAGGGGGCGAGGTCGAGCTTCCGCACGTCCTCGGCGCCCCGTCCATCATCGTGTCACTACGGATCGGACGGGGCGTCCCTTATGCCCCTGCCCGCTTCATATCCTCATGTGTCCGCCCCCTTCCTCCCTGCCAGGAGAGGAAAGCGACACCGGCTTTGTTATGTCAGCGAGGATTTGCGCTTCGGCGCGTCCCGCCCTTCGGTGCTTCCCTGCCCCCGGTCGAGCGTATCGCTGGGGCGGCGGGCGTCGCCATCCTTTTGATGCTCAGTCGACAGATTGGGGTCGCGGGTTTCGGTGGTGGGTTTGATCGGGTCGGTCATGGCGTCTCTCCTGATCGACCCAATGCGCGCGGCACATCGGACGTTCCGCGCCCTATGGGGTCGGAACATGGCGGCCCCGACCCCATCGCATCAATCCCTGGTCAGCGCCTTGGCCAGCAACGGCGTCTGCTGATGCTGGACGACGCGCCACACCTCATGTTCCAGGCGACGGATGACGGAGGTGCAATGCGCCTGATATTCTTCGTCGCCGCGGCTGGCTGCGAGATGATAGCCGATGACGATCAGCCCCTCCTGCGGGCGGGACACCTGACGTTCGGTCAATTCGGCACGGTCCCAGACGGGGGTATCGGCCACCGCGTCGATCGCGGCGCTGCCGGCCAGGACGAAAGGTGGGCGCGGCAGCACCATGACCACGTCGGGATCGACCTTTTCCCGGTAATTGTCGGGCCCCTCCGTCCAGAGGCTTTCCTCGAAGCTCCAAAGGCGTTCGTCTTCCATCCTGTCTGCTCCCGGTTTGGCATGGGGGTTTGGGCGTCAGGCGAAATCGCCCAGATCGGCGGCCTCGTCCTCGGCCCGCTTGGCAATGGTCGCATCGGCGGGCGGGGCCCGGTCCGTGGCCGCCTCGTCCGGCTTGGCTTCCGCCTCGTCGTCCTGCGGGGTGGCGGGCGGATGGGGGACGGGGCTGGGCGTATTGGACATGCGGGCTCCACTGGCTTGGCGTCGGCCATGCACAGAACGTCCCGCAACGCCGCCGGAGCCGTGCCCAGCGACGGAAATATTATTTCAGGTCCGTCTTTGGAGCCGGTCAGCCCTTGGCCGTCACCGGTACAGAAGCCCGTGCCGCCGGGGGCGGTGCCGCACCCCGCTGCCCCGCCCCGTCATGCCGCGTGGCGTGGAGGTGGCGCAGGATCAACGCGAGATCGTCTTCGCTGAGGCCGGAGGCGGGATCGATCGTTACGCCTTGCGGCAAGGTTTCGACCCAAGCCGCCAGGCGGTTGCACGCCGCGCCCAGGGCGGGATCGGAACTGTCGTCGAAAGCAGCCATCGCGTCAGCCGATCCCATGGCCCGAAACCCGCAAGACCCGCTTCACAGCGAAATCCCCCGCTTCGCCATCTCGGCAAAGGCCATGTCGCCCAGCGGCGAGCGCGGATCGCGGTTGAAGATATCGGCCAGGTCGAGCAGATCCTCGTTGCTCAAGGCGGTGATCGACGCCTCGATCAGGGCCACCGTTTTTGCGGTCGTGGCCTGGCGATCGGCGATGCGTTTCATTCGGGTCTTGAGCATGGCGCTGTCTATTGCACATTTCCTGGCGTTGTCAGAAGTCGTTCGAGCGTGACGGGCATAAAATCATGCGTATCGACGCCGACATCGAATTGGCGGAGCATCGGCTTCAGGCGACCATGGCTGTGTCCATGAAGATTGATCGCCCGCCTGTGCTGCCCGTTCCAGCTTCGAAAGGGATAATGACACAGGATCAGCCTGTGTCCATCCACTTCGATTTCGGCATAATCTCCGGTGCTGGACCAGCCGTCCGCCATGATCGTGGCCTCGGGATCGTTATTGCCCCGCAACAGATGCTTGGTGCCGTGAAGCCGCGCCAGCAGATCGGGCACATCTTCCGCACGGCGCGCGACATCGCCCAGGTGCCAGACCACATCCCCCGGCGCAACGACCGCGTTCCAGCGCGCGATCAACAGCGCGTCCATCTCCGCGACGCTGGCGAAGGGGCGCTTCTGGATGTTGATGGTCCGGTGATCGCCGAAATGCGTATCGGCGGTGAAGAAGATCGTCATGTCCAATACAGGATGCGTGCGGACGGCAGCGCCGATGCGATCCCCTCCTCGAAAAAGCCGCGCAAGTCGCGCATCGTCGCCACGTCATAGACCTGCTTCTCGGTGCCGAACTTGGTCCGCTTGGTGACGCGGTTGGTGCCCCCCATGTCGAGCGACGAGCCGGGATACCAGCTGTCCAGCACCGCCTTCGACCCCGATGTGAAGCGATGGGTGATGAGTTCGATCGTCAGGTCGAGCCCCGGCACGCCCTGAAGCGCCGCCCCCGCATCGACGAGCAATTCGCCATAAGCCTGCCGCCAGCCCTCCGCCGCGATGATCGGCGCGATGGTCAGGCCGACGGGATATCCCGCCATCGCCATCCGCCGCAGCGCCGCCAGCCGCTCGGCGACCGGCGCGGTCCCGCCCTCGAACCGTGCGAACAGGCGCGGGTTGATCGAGGCGCGCATACGGGTCCGCCGCTGGTGATCGATCCCCAGCAAGGGGCCGACATCCGCGAATTTGGTGGTGAAACGAAGCTGCACCGGCGCCTCCCAGCCACCGAACCGGGCGATGGCAGCGGAGAGCGATCCGGTGATCGGCTCCAGCGCCAGCGGATCGGTGTAGCAGGACGCCTCGAACGTCGTCCCCTCATGCACCCGGTCGCGATTGCGCGAGGTGATCGTCCCCTGCCCCAGATAGGCGGCAAGCCCGTCCAGTATCTCGTCGAGATTGGCATAGACCCGCGTGATCGGCGGGCCCTTCAGCGACCCGGCCAGATAGCAATAACTGCAATGCGCCGGACAGCCTTCCGCCAGATCGACCCGCCAGTCGGCGCTGGGGGCGATGGGCTGCAACCGGCGTTTCGACGGGGGCGCGACCACGACCGCGAGCGTCGACTTGGCCGCCGCATAGGCGCGGCGCGGATCGTCGGGCAGGTCGAGCGCCAGCCGGTCGCCGGGCAGGGCCACGACCTCGACACCCCGCGCCTCGGACCGTTGGACGATGGCGCGGCCATGCGCGAAGGTCATCGCCGACCGGGTGACCAGCAACCGCCTCGGGCGCCAGGCTGCTCTGTCGTCCGTCACCGCCGGGTTCGCTGCGCTTGCCATTCCGCCTGAACGATCCGCACCGCCGGATGGTCCGCCAAAATCGGCGGCGATGCGCGCCCAAGACTTTTGATGCCTTTTTCGAAACTTACGACATTCGGCGCGTTATGCGGCCTCACCATCGAAAGTCGAGCGTGCCCCATTATCTGATAGCCCAGAGCGAATTGCCGGAAGAACGCGAGGCGCGCCGCCGGCGTGCGGGGAAAAGCTCCGGCGAAACCTATGCCGCCACGCTTCGCCAGATGCGGCCGGGTGCCGAGACCGATATCGTCTCCCCGGCGGACGACGACACGGCAATGTCGGCCGAGCGGCTGGCCCATTATGATGCGGTGTTCCTGACCGGCTCGCCCATGCATGTCTATGACGACACGCCCGAGGTCCGGCGGCAGCTCGATTTCATGCGGCGGGTGTTCGCGGCGGGGGTGCCATCCTTCGGCTCCTGCGCGGGCCTCCAGATCGCGGTCGCCGCCGCCGGCGGGCAGGTGCGCAAGATGCCCGAGCGGATGGAGGCGATGATCGCCCGCCGGATCAGCGCGACGGAGGACGGGCGCTCTCATCCCCTGCTGGCAGGGCGACCGGGCAGTTGGGACGCGCCCGCGATCCATGGCGACGAGGTGCTGGAGTTACCGCCCGGCGCGACCCTGCTGGCCAGCAACGCCGTCACGCGGGTGCAGGCCGCGGAAATCCGGTTCGATCGCGGCGTCTTTTGGGGCGTGCAATATCATCCCGAACTGGCGCTGCGCGAAATCGCCGTCGCCATCGTCGCGCAGGCCGCCGATCTGGTCGAGGCAGGTCTGGCCGATCACGAGGACGAGGTGGAGGCCCGTGCCGCCGACCTCAAGGCGCTGCACGACGCACCGGACAGCCGTGCGCTACGCTGGCGACTCGGGGTGGATGGCGAGTTCGCCGAGGAAGGGCTGCGACGACGCGAGATCGCCAATTTCCTCACTCACCTCCCCGATCTTCGCGCCCGCTGAGCCCCGCCTCACCGCCGCTTCCAGCGCTCCAACTGGCTCAACACATCGCTGGCGATCTGCTCGGCGGAGAAGCCGGTCACGTCGCGGCCGCCGGGCACCCCGACCGTGCTGGCGGACAGCGTCCAGGTGACGCCGCGCCGTCCTCGGCCAGCGCGACGCCCGCCAGATCGGCATTGGTCTGTCGGATCAACCCGAAGGCGAGCACCAGCATGATGAAGCAGAAGGGCAAGGCCGCCAGCAACGTCGCCGCCTGAAGCGCGCCCAGCCCGCCCGCGACCAGCAGCAGCGCGGCGGTGACGCCCAGCAGGATGCACCAGTACATACGCTGCCAGCGCGGCGTATCCTCTTCCCCGCCCGAGGCCAGCATATCGATGACCAGCGCCCCCGAATCCGCCGAGGTGATGAAGAACACGCCGACCAGCAGGATGGCGAGCGCCGGGGTGACGCTGGTGGCGGGCAGATATTCGAAGAATTTGAACAGCGCCGTCGACAGATTCGCCTGCACCGCCCGCGCGATCCCGCCCGCCGCGCCGCCCAGGTCGAGCGAGATGGCGGTGTTGCCGAACACCGTCATCCACAAAAAGGTGAAGGCCGTCGGCACGAACAACACGCCGATGACGAACTCGCGGATCGTCCGCCCGCGCGAGATGCGCGCGATGAACATGCCGACGAACGGCGACCAGGCGATCCACCACGCCCAATAAAAGAGCGTCCAATCGGCCATCCAGGCGCGCGGCTCATAGGCGTAGAGGGTGAAGGTGCGCTTGACGAAGTGGTCGAGGTACAGGCCGAAATTCTGCACCAGCGCGCGCAGCAGGAACAGGGTCGGCCCCACCGCCAGCACGAAGAACATGAGCAGGATGGCAAGGATCAGGTTCAACTCCGACAACCGCCGGATGCCCC
The DNA here is from genome assembly GCF_038084995.1 of Sphingomonas sp. 2378. Classification (NCBI taxonomy): domain Bacteria; kingdom Pseudomonadati; phylum Pseudomonadota; class Alphaproteobacteria; order Sphingomonadales; family Sphingomonadaceae; genus Sphingomonas; species Sphingomonas sp. 2378. Next base: position 862 of record NZ_JAXCMJ010000047.1, on the reverse strand, counting down.
GGTCCGCGCCGCTCAGCACCGACAGGGTCGCCGCGCCCATGACCAGCGCGATGAGCCCGATCTTGACCGTGATCGTGTCGGGCACCGCATATTCATAGGCCAGCCCCGCCGTCATCTGCGACACGCCGAAGCCCAGCGAGGTCGCGACGCCGAACACCGTGCCGCAGATCGCGAAAATGTCGATCGCGTCGCCGATCGGCCCGTTGATCCGCTTGCCCAATATCGGCGACAGCCCCGACCGCATCGTCAGCGGCAACCCCTTGCGATAGGTGAAATAGGCCAGGCTGATCCCGACCAGCGCATAGATCGCCCAGGCATGGACGCCATAATGGTGGAAGGTGATCGCCATCGCCTCCCGCGCGGCCAGGATGGTGCCGGGCTTCACATCGGGCGGGGCGATATAATGCTGGATCGGCTCGGCCACCGCGAAATACATCAGGCCGATCCCCATCCCCGCCGCGAACAGCATCGCCAGCCACGAGACATAGGGAAAGTCGGGCTCCGCATCGTCCGGCCCCAGCTTCAGCTCGCCCGCCGGACCGAAGCCCTGCGCCAGCACCACGACCAGGAATATCGCGACCGAGGCGATGTAGAACCATCCGAACGTGTCGATGGTCCAGCTTTGCGCCGCCTTGAAGGCGTGATCGGCGGTGCCGGGCATCAGCAAGGTCGTGACCAGCATCGCCGCGACGACGCCACTGGCACCCCAGAAGACGCGGGGGTTCATACGGGTTTTGAACATGATGGGATCTTAACCCCGATCAGCGCAAAAAGCCGCATCGGTGTGCGGGACGCGTGGAAGAACAGCCAAATGGCCAGCGCAGAAAGCCCCTCCTCCCGGCAGGGGGGAGGGGTTTGGGGT
>NZ_JAXCMJ010000046.1:0-28115 GCF_038084995.1 Sphingomonas sp. 2378 | reverse complement strand
TCTCCTGACCTCCTTCCGGACTCCAGAAGGAGACCACGACAGGTACGGACATCCACGGCTACGTCGAGCGCGGCAACACGCGGCTCACCGGACGCTTACATCCAGCCGACATCCTGCGCGGCGCCCTTACTGTTCCCAGGGTCAAGCATCATGCGGTGATCGTCGAGCCCAAGAAAGTCGGCGACCTGCTGCGCGCAATAGACGGGTACACGGGCCGGCCCGAGACCCTGCATGCACTCAGGATCGCGCCGCATGTCTTCCTGCGCCCGGGTGAGTTGCGGCAGGCGAAATGGAGCGAGATCGACTTCGCCGAAAAAGTCTGGCGCGTGCCGGCCGAGCGCATGAAGATGAAGCAGCCGCATGCCGTACCCTTGTCGCGGCAGGTGCTGTTCCTTTTGCAGGATCTGCGGTCGCTGGCGCGGGACAGCGAATTCCTCTTCCCGGCGCTTCATACCACCAAGCGCTGCATCTCGGACAATACGCTGAACGTCGCGCTGCGCCGCCTGGGGTTCGAGAACGATGAGATGACCAGCCACGGCTTCCGCGCCATGGCCAGCACGCTCCTCAACGAGTCAGGGCTGTGGCATCCCGCTGCCATCGAGCGCGCGCTGGCCCATGGCGAGAAGGACAAGGTGCGCGCCGCCTATCATCGCGGCGCGCACTGGGCGGAACGGGTGCGCATGGCGCAGTGGTGGTCGGATTATCTCGACCAACTCCGGATCGGCGGTGCCGTCATCAAGGGCAAGTTTCGCAAGCGAGCGTAGGACTTGCTACGCCTGCCATGCGATGATGGCGTCATTTCGCAGGATCGTAGGAAGCGGGATTGCGCATCCACTCGTCGATGGCCGATGCACGCCATCCGCGAGCGACGCCGCATGCGCGTCATACCAGGCGATCGCGGTCGCGCGCGGATCGTCCGTGGTCTTGAGATGCGAGGCAACCATAGGCCCGACCACTAGCAGCAAACTGATGAAAGCAGCAGAGCCCAGCATCACCTGAAACGTATTCTTGACCGTCTTGTCGCCGGTCCAGCGCTCGGTGCCAATGGCGGCGACGTACCCCGGCGGATTGGCGCTCTTCAGCCAGGTGAGATACTCGCCCATGACAAAGCGCAGGCGCTGCAGGACGATCATCAAACCGACGTCGCAGCCGGCGGCAAGCAGGAGGAGCGACACGCGCAGGCCCGGCATACCCTCGACTTTCGAGACGCCGAACCACAGCCCGCCAGTCAGCGTCATGGCAATCAGCGGAATTTGCCACATCAGCGAATTGAGCGAGCGGAAATTTTCGGAGTTTTGGTTGTAAGCGGCAAGCGCCATCGCCTCGTCAGCGGCGGATGCCTTCGCTTTAGCCTTCGCAGATGTCGGTGCCGACTGTGTCGGTGCGTTCTTCTCCATGCGCAAACCTAGCCGGTTCGGGGGATCGGTTGAAGCGGGGCAACTGTCGACATGGTGCCGAAGGCGCCATGTACTGCGCTGGAGCTAATCATTCCCATTCGCCTGCCCAGCTGTTGTAGGCAATCATGCGCGGAAATTTGGGCAGCGGATTAGTCGTTTTCTCTTCGTCCTTGATGTCGAAGAATCGTGAATAGACGACGACGCAATCCTCTAGGTCGCGCTTCGACAGGTTGCTGTTCTGCGCTGGCGAAAGATAAGCAATGAGCGCGTGTTCGGCCAATTTCAGGTCCGTCTTGCACTTCGTGCTCCTCCGACCGCCGATCCCACGTGTAACGATTTGACCGCAGAAGAATTTGACGTTGTCAGGGTGCGCAAGCTTCTCGTGATTGTTCATGCGCGATTCCGGCCGGTTAGTCAGCCCGATATAGTTGACGATGTTGCCACGCTTGACGCCCATGTAGAGTGCGCGCGTACCAGACGACCAACACCGCATTTCGTCACGCAGCGCGCTTTTGCTCGAATAAGGACCATACCAGTCCACAATCACTGCCATCGGCATAACAACGCCCCCTTCAGGTCGGTCGCTTCCTTGAGCCGACACTCGCTTCATCTTGGTCGGCTTCGAGCCGAGCGCGCAACGCCGAAATGTCGGGCGCCTTGATTAGGAAATAGGCAGTGCCGAGCACCTCGAGGAACACTGCCGAGAGACCGGTCGTGCTGAGCTCTAACCCATGACCGACATTCGTGATCGCATGATCCAGCGCCGCGAATCCTCCCGGGTCGTCATGGTGGTGGGCGCCGCCACATTTGTTGGCAACATATCGGACCACTGCCTCGCGCGTGAACGTGGTGCCAAGGATTGCCAGGCAAGGCTGCAGCATGAATTTGCTTAGCCTGTGTTCGACGAGGCGATGCTGGGCAGGCGAAGTCTTGATCTGCCGTTCGAAATGAGCGCGAATCGGACTATTCTCGCCCGAGAAGCGATACAGATAGTGCGGGCAGATCTCCACGCCGGCCAGGACGTAACCACCGCACGCAAACGTCAGAACTTGTTCGATCTCGATATCGGCCAGATCGGGCGCCGGGATGGCGATCGACTGGCCGAGATCATGGCCCAGCTGGCTGAGCGCCCCATCGGAAAGGAAGCGCAGCGACACGCTGGCGCGGATGGCTGCGCTCGTGCTGATAGGCTCCTCGATCAGCCCTTCAAGGATATCGAGGTGGATACGCACAATCTCGGCGCGACGGATCAGTACATCTTCGGCAACCATGACGTCCGATATCAGCGATCTGGCAGTCTCCATCAACGTTCGCGCTGCTAGTGCTGAGCGGTTGGCCAAGGGACCCGAGCCGCCTTGTCCCTTTACGTCCAGCATTTTCCACGAATCCAGATCGTGCTATCGATGCTCTTGGCGACTTCGCAAGTCTATAATTTGACTACGAAATCTATCGCTTAGGCTGCCCAGCGATCAAGCTCTTCTGGGCATCCGTTTCCCGACATCGACATTACAAAGCAAGCTGGCTGTTTCCCGAGCTAGCCTTAGCCGCCGACAAAGGTGAAGGCACGCCGAATCGCCACTCTCATTAGGTCGAAGAACAATGCACGGTGTTCCAGCCGGCATTGGTTCGACGCCAAAAAAGGGACCGAATTTGGTGTGGGCCACGCAGGGGCCACGGATTAAAATGCTGGCCAAAAGCTAAGCTTTTCTGCGGTCTGCATGAACAATTGTGAGTCCTGTAAGCGCACCATCTTCCTAGTTAATTTGATAACTTGGGAAATTTGCGGAAATCGTTGTTTGTAACGGCTCTCTGCTACAATCGTAGCGAGGCGAGAATGAGCGCGTAGCTGGTTAAGCGTGATGGCGGCACTTACGATTTCCGGGGTTCGATTCCACTGGCCCAAAGGCAAAGACTGAACCGCGCCGGGTTTGCCGGGGGGTCCCGACGCCTGAGGCGAAGCGGCCTTGAGAAACAACAGGACAGGGTTCCGCCCCAGGTTACGCCCCCCGGCGGAACAGGAAGCGCTCGGATATTCCATGCGCGGCAGCGCCAATGGCGACGCCGAGCAGCACCTCCTCGGCGCGCGCCAGCGCGGCCGTGACGATCGATCCACCGGGCGGTGCCGTCAGCAGCACGATCACGGATGTCCACATGCAGACCCGCAGTTCCGGGCGGAGACGGGCGATGCTGGCGGTGATACCCACCGCAACCGCCAGCATCGCGACCTGCCCCGCCCCGCGCATCGCGATGGCGACCAGCAACGCCACCACCAAGCCCACGACGGTCGCGGCAATCCGCGACGTCAGCGATCGGTGCGTGTCGCCCAGCCTGTCCTGCGACACCACCAGCGCCGACACGCTCGCCCAAACCGGATGGTCCAGCCCCATCCGGTTGGCGATCACCAGCGCCAGCACCGCGGCCGCCGTGCAGCGCGCGACGAAGGCGATCGAACGGATCGCCTCCGTGCGGGACACGGCCGCAGTCACCCACGACCGCAGAGCGAGCGGTCGCCTCACCGGAACAGATTGGCCTTGGCCAGTTCCAGCACCTCGTCGCCACGTCCGCTGAGCACCGCGCGGGCGGCGTAGAGGCTGAAGCCCTTGACCTGCTCGGCCTGGATCTTGGGCGGCATGATGAGTTCCTGCGTTTCGGTGACGACGTCGACCAGCGCGGGGCCGTCATGCGCGAAGGCATCGCGCAAGGCGCTCTCCAAAGCGTCGGACCGCGTCACGCGCACCCCGAAATAGCCCATCTCGCGCGCGATCGCGCCGAAATCGGGGTTCTGGAGCGAGACATTCTCGTCGACATAGCCCGCCGCCTTCTGCTCCAGCGCCACGAAGCCCAGCGTCGAGTTGTTGAAGACGACGATCTTGATCGGCAGCTTCATCTGCACTGCGGTCAGCATGTCGCCCATCAGCATGGCGAGGCCGCCGTCGCCCGACATCGACACGATCTGGCGCGCGGGAAAGGCACCCTGCGCGCCCAGCGCCTGGGGCAGTGCATTGGCCATCGAGCCATGGTTGAACGATCCGATCAGCCGCCGCCGCCCGTTCATCGTCAGATAGCGCGCCGCCCAGACGGCGGGGGTCCCGACATCGGCGGTGAAGATCGCATCCTGGGCGGCCAGCCGGTCGATGGTGCGCGCGACGAACTGCGGGTGGAGCGGCTTGTCGCCATCGCGCGGGGTGGCCAGTTCGTCCAGCCCCTTGCGGGCATCGCGATAATGGACGCGCGCCTTTTGCAGGAACCGGTCGTCCCGCTCGCCCCGGATCAGCGGGACCAGCCCCCGCGCCACCTCGACGACATCGCCGACCACGCCCAGGTCGAGCGGCACACGGCGACCGAGCGCACTCGGGTCGCGGTCCACCTGAACGACCTTGGCCTTTTCGGGATAGAAGTTGCGATAGGGAAAGTCGGTGCCGAGCATCAGCAGCGTGTCGCAGTCCATCATCGCGTGATAGCCCGACGAAAAGCCTATCAGCCCGGTCATCCCGACATCATAGGGATTGTCGTACTCGATATATTCCTTGCCACGATAGGCATGGACGATGGGGGCCTTCAGCGCCTCGGCCAGCACCACCACCTCGTCATGCGCACCCGCCGTGCCCGAGCCGCAGAGCAGGGTCACCGCCTTCGACCCGTTGAGCAGGTCCGCGATCTTCGCCAGTTCCGCCTGCCCGGGCACCAGGCGCGGGGTGGCGAGCGGCGGGAAGGCGACGGCCCGCGTCTCGGGCGCGGGCTTCAGCGCGATATCGCCTGGGATGACCAGCACCGCGACGCCACGCTGGCCGATCGCGGTGCGGATCGCACGGTGGAGCAGCTCGGGCATCTGGCGCGGGTCCTGCACCATCTCGCAGAAATGGCTGCACTCGCGGAACAGCTCGGTCGGATGGGTTTCCTGGAAATAGCCCAGACCGATCTCGCTCGACGGAATATGCGCGGCTATGGCGAGGACCGGCACATGGTTGCGGTGGCAGTCATACAGGCCGTTGATGAGGTGGAGATTGCCCGGCCCGCAACTGCCCGCACAGACCGCCAGCGCACCGGTCGCGGCCGCCTCCGCCCCCGCCGCGAAGGCGCCCGCCTCCTCGTTGCGGACATGCATCCATTGGATCTTGCCCGATTTCCGCAGGCTGTCGTTGAAGGCGTTCAGGCTGTCGCCGGTCACGCCCCAGATGCGCTCCACGCCCGCCTCGACCAGCGTGCGGTTCAACAGGTCGGCAATCGTCTCGGCCACAATCCGTCCTCTCTTGTATCGATCGGGGCGCAGCGCCACCGTCTTCACGTTGCAAGGGCGAAACGAGGAGGCGAAGGATTGGCTTCCCATAAGAGCGATGATGTTTTTGCAACGTGCCGTGCCAATGATGCATGACATGCGATGTCGCGATGGTCAGCGAAGCGGGCGGAGGAGGCGCGTATGTCCTCGGCAAGGCCGGCCCGTTGCTCCCGCGCCGGACATCGAACACGCGCTCGACCCGGCTTCGCGGAGGCATCGACATGAGCGGCGTGCAAGGCGCGCGCCACGCCGAATGCGAGATGGCGATGCTGCCGCAGCGACAGGGATGACCCTCGCCGTCAGCGATGCTGAAGGCGAGGAGCCGTTCCGACCTATCGACGAGCTTCCGTCGCCATCCTGACGGCCAAGGCTGCCAACACGGTCCCCATGACCCAGCGCTGGATCAGTGCGAATGTCGGGCGCTGGGTCAGGAATATGGCAATCGAGGCGGCGGACACCGCGATCAGGGCGTTGATGCCAACGCTGAGGATGATCTGGACGCTTCCCAGCACCAGCGCCTGCCCCAGAACGCTGCCGCGCGCGGGGTCGATGAACTGCGGCAACAAGGACAGATACATCACCGCGATCTTTGGGTTCAGGAGATTGGTCAGGAAGCCCATCAGGAACAGCTTGCGCGGACTGTCCACCGGCAGATCCCTGACCTGGAACGGCGAGCGTCCCCCGGGCCGGACCGCCTGCCATGCCAGCCAGATCAGATAGAGGGCGCCGACAATGCGAACGGCGTCATAGGCATAAGGCACCGCCAGCACGAGCGCGGTGATCCCGAAGGCCGCGCACAGCATGTAGAAGACGAAACCGAGTGCGACGCCGCCCAGCGAGATCAGGCCGGCGGTCCTCCCCTGACAGATCGACCGAGAGATCAGATAGACCATGTTCGGCCCCGGCGTCAGGGCCATGCCGAGGGCGATGGCGGCAAAGGTCAGCAAGCTGGCGAGTTGGGGCATCTGCTTTCTCCCTATGGAAAGGATGCCCAGACGCGCGGCGAATGCCCCCGCGCTCCCCGATGGTACTCCATCTGTCAGCGTCAGTCGCGCGAGGTGTCGGAAGATAGTCATCGGCGCTGCGATCTGTAAAGACCGACTTATCGTGACGGCATCGAGCGCCGCTTTGCTGTGCAAGCAAAGCCCTGGCGACCCTTCCGTCAGCGGATATCGACCGCCAGGAGCAGCGCGGAGGGGCGATGGATATGGATCGGGAAGAGGAATGTGCAGCCATAACGCTGCCGGAGAGCATGTCCGCGTTGTCGGCGGGGTATGAGTGGGCGCGCGACACTGTCGGGGAGTCGGGCGGTGCCGTCTATCGGCTGCATGGCAGGATCGCTGCGCCCGACCTGTTCCTCAAACATGGCCGAGTCTCTGTCGCTGGCGATATAACCGACGAAATGGTCCGATTGCGTTGGCTGGCGCGGCATATCCCGGTCCCGGCGGTCGAAGCCTTTTTCGCGACACAGGACGAGGCATGGTTGCTGATGACGGCGCTGCCTGGACAGACCGCCTACCAGCTTCGGGAGGCGCAACCCGACGCCCGCACCGGGATAGTCGATGCGCTGGCGGCATTCCTGCGGCGCCTCCACGCGGGTCTGGTCTAGGAAGAGGATTTCGACGCCGACCGTGAGGGCTGGACTGCGGAACAGCGATGGGACGCGATGCAGCGCCTGTTGCCGCTGCCATCCGATCCCGTCGTCACGCGCGGCGACTTCTCGCTCGATAATATCTTGCTGGTCAACGGCGAGGTGGTCGGCTGTGCAGCGTGGGCGGCCTATGTCTCCAGATCGGTCGCGAGGGAAAAGCCGACATAGCGACCGGCATTGTAGGTCAGGCCCCCCGAGGAGTCGGCGATCCACCGATAGCTATCGAACAGGTTCATCACCTGAACGCGGGCGATCACCTCGCGCTGCCCGAGCCGGAGCCGGTGACGCGCGCCCAAGGCGACGGTCGGACGCGATGGCAGGCGGACGGCATTGGCCTGGTCGGCGAACGACCCGCCATGCCGCGTCACCTGAAGATCGAAGGACGATCCGCGCCAGCTTTCCGGATGCACGTCGAGCGCCAGGACGATGCGACTGCGGCTGGTGCCGACCGGGCGCATGCCGATCGTTCCGTCTTCGACCAATTCCCCGATGACGCGCGGATCGAGCAGGACCGCACCCGCAACGATGCTGGCGAACGGCGTCATGTTCCCGCTCAACGACCCCTCGATACCGCGATGGCGGACCTCGCCCAACCGGCGGTAGAGGTTCGCGCCGTCGAGATTGAAATAGGGCTTGCGCACATCGAACACGCCCATCGCCGCTTGCAGCTTGCCCAGCGAGGCGCGCACGCCGGCATCGACCTGCCGCGTCCGCAGCGCGGGCGGCGCCGCATTGCGGTTGACCGCGATATCCGGTGCGACCTCGCTTTCCTCCAGCCCCCGCGTCACCCCGGCATAAGCCGACAGGCCGGACGCCACGTCGATCGAGGCCATCAGGTTGAACAGCCACGGCCGGTCACGCGACAGGATGGCGTCGCGCCCGGGCGGACGGACATGCTTGCGATAATCGGTCTTCTGGATGCCGATGTTGAGGCTGCCCCGCCCCTTCCAGCGCCCCTCATAAGCGATGCCGCCCGTCACCTGTCGAACGTCGTCGGGCGTGCGCTCCGCGAAGGTGAAGGACGGCTCGGCGATCGGCGCGCGAGTCGCGATGTTGCGGCGGGGCAGTTCGACCGCCTCCGCCTCCCCATAGAGGCGGGCCTGATCGCGGGCGCGCACCGAGGCATGGAAGCGATGCAGCCGCGGACCGTCCGTGAAGGTGCGGGACACGCGCACCTCGCCCGAGGTGGAGGCATAGCGCGACGGCGGGGCCGCATAGACGGTTTCCGTGCCGGCACCCGCCTCGTCCAGGTCGAGCCACAGCGTCGTCCGATCGCGGCTGACGGCGAAGATCGACCGGAACAGGCCGCCCGCCACCGACCAGTCCCCCAGCTTCGTGCGGGCGATCAGGCCCGTATTGCTGCCGCGACTGGTGTTGGTCGCCCAGTCCTGCCCGGTGTAGCGGCGGCGATCGCGCAAGCGCGGCGGGACAAACGCGCCGCTGGTGAAATAGGTCGGCAGGGCCTCCTCGCTCCAGATCGAGTCGAGGCTCCAGAACGGGATGATCTCGGTATCGGGCGCGGGCCGCCACCGGAGGCTGACGCCGCCGGAGAAGACCTTCGGCGTGCCTCCGAACCATTCATCGTCACGATAAAGGCCGAACCCGCCCGCCGCCGACAAGGTTCGACCGACGATCGGTGCGCGAACGTCGAACTCGATACTGGCGTCGCCGAACGTGCCCGCGTTCAACCGGGGGCTGAGGACCAGGGCCTCGGGCGCCTCGGGTAGGCGAAAATCGGCGATTCCGGTCGGCGCCGGGAACGGATAGTCGATCGCCGTCAGGCCGATGCGGATGATCGAGCTGTCGACGATGCGATAGCTGAGGTCCGCCTGCTGATCGATATACAGCCCCTCGATGCGGACATTGCCCGCGTCGATCGGCGAGAATCCGCGCACGTCCTCCTCATCGTACAGTCCGACGGATTCGTTGGCGTAGCTGACGCCGAACGCGTCCTCGGCCGCTCGCGCGGCGTTCTGGTCGGCGCGCTGCGCCCATGCCTCCCCCGCGAACCCGAAGGCCGCGAGTGTCATCAATGCCCATTTCCGCATGTCTGCCCCCGCCGCCCCCTCTAGCGAGGGACTTGCGGCTTACCAAGATCAAACCGGATCGGCCGCACTGCTGCATCGGGCCATGCCCCATATGGGGTCTGGATCAGTGCGGCCCCTTCGGCGGGAGAAGAAGTCTCCTGAATCAAAAGGCGTAGCGCAGCGTGGCCTTCACGTCGGCCGGGCGCCCATAGGCAAGCTGATCGTAGAAGCCGATCTGCGAATAATATGTCTTGTCGAAGATATTGTCCGCATTGACCTGCACCGACAACCGCTCCGTCACCGGATAGCGCGCCATCAGGTTGACCAGAGCATAATCGTTGATCTGCAACCGCTCGGGGGCGTTCGTCACCGGGTTGGTGGTGTCGGTATAGCTCTCGCCCTCCCAGTTGACGCCGCCACCGATGGTGAGCCCTCTCAAGCCGCCGCCCCGCACCTCATAGGTGGTGAACAGCCGCAGCAGGCGATCCGGGTAGTTGCTGTTCACCCGCTTGTCGTCGCGATCGCGCACCTTGAACTGGGTATAGTTCACGCTCACCGCCCAGCCCGGCATGATCTCGCCATTGGCTTCGGCCTCGAAACCCGTGCTGCGTGCGCCGTTGGCGGCATAATAGGCCTGGTTGATCGTGCCTGGGATCAGATGACCCGCATCGATCTGCGCCAGATTGTCCTGTTCCACCCGGAAGACGGACAGCGCCGTCTTGAGCCGACCGGCGAAGAAACTGCTCTTCAGGCCCGCTTCGTAATTGTTGCCCGTCACCGCCGGCAAATAGCGGCCATTGCGGTCCTGTGCGTCCTGCGGCTGGAAGATCTCGGTATAGCTGACATAGACCGTGTGGTTGGACGTCAGGTCGTAGAGGATACCGGCATAGGGGATGAACTCGCCACGCTTGCCGTAATCGGCGACCGTGCCATAGGACAGGCCGTCCCGCTCCCAGGAGGCGAGACGCGCGCCCAGGATCACCTTCAGCGGATCGGCAAGCGACAGGCGGGTCGCCGCGAAATAGCCCCATTGCCTGGTGCGCACGTCCACCACCTGCGATCGGGCGCCCCAAGTCGGTTCTGGGAAGGAGCCGTCCCAGGCGTTGAAATCGCCCACGGCGGCGGCGGGGCTGCCGTCATAGCCATAGAAATCGAGATCCTGCCGCGCATAGCTGGCGCCCGCGATCAGATTGTGGCGGCGGCCGAGCAGCTCGAACGTGCCGGTCAGCCGCGCGGTCAGGTCCAGTTGCGAGAGCCGGCTGTCATAGCGGGCGGGGATGGCGGCCATGCCCAGCCCGGTCGTGCGATCGGGCTGTCCGGTCAGGTACAGCAGCCGCATGTCGCCGCTGTTCCGGCTGTAATTGCCGTACAGGCGCAGCGTCCAGTCGCGCCCGAAATCCTGTTCCAGATTGACGAAGGCCGTGCGCTGCGTCGAACCCCAGCTCGTCCAGTCCGCGCCGATCGTCTTGGAACGGCGCCAGTCGGTGCGACTGCCATCGGCATACCAGGTCGGCAGGCCACCCCACAGCGTCCCCCGGGGATCGTTGTCCTGATAGCTCGCCCCCGCGCTGAACCGCGTCGACGGCGTCAGGTCCGCATCCAGCACCCCGTACAGCACGACCTTGCGGTTGCCGAGCAGATCGACATAGGAATCGGAATCCTGAAACCGGGCCACACCGCGGACCCGGACGCTGCCGTCGCGCGTCACCGGGCTGGTGACGTCGGCCTGGAGCAGATAGTCGTTCCAGCGCCCGGCCGAGGCGGTGAACGATCCCGTCAGGTGATCGCTGGTGGCGTGCTTGCGGACGAGGTTGATCGAGGCGGACGGATTGCCCGCGCCGGTCAGCAGCCCGGTCGCACCGCGCACGATCTCGACCCGATCATAGAGCGAAAGGTCCAGTTCGGATTCGCCGGCGCTATAGGCTGCCTGGAATTGCAGCGGCATGCCATCGATCTGATAATTCTCGATATCGAAGCCGCGCGCGGCGAAGACGTTGCGCGAGCTGTCGAATGCCTTGGCCGAAATACCCGCGGCATTGTTGGCGATGTCGGTCAGGCTGCGCAGTTGCTGGTCGTCGAGCCGCTGCGAGGTGACGACCGTCACCGATTGCGGCGTTTCCTGGATCGTCAGGCCAAGGCCCGTGGCGGAATCCAAACGGTCATTGGTGGTGTAGCGGCCGATGACGGTGATATCGTCCCGCTCGCGTGAGCGATCGTCCGTCGTCCGGTCGGCCTGTTCGGTCTCGCGCACCGGTACCGACTGCGCCATCGCGATCGAAGGCACGGCACACCCGACGAGCATCAGCGCCAGCACCGATCGGCAGCCATAGGCCGCCGCAGACACGCCACCCGTCACTGAAACCCCTCTTAATGATATGAGTTCGCATTAGCACGTTCTCACATGGGGTCAATGATGGATTGCGTGCATCGCCAACCCGGCAAATAGCGAGGTTCCAGAAGCACCAGCGGCCGCCCTGGTCTACCGCGCCGACAATCAGGAAAGGCCGGTTTGACGGCGGTCAAAGGCACGTCTCCATCCTCGGGGCACAGCGTTCGCCATGTGGCCCTATCATCCCGACCTGCTCGCCCGGCCCGTGCCGCGCTACACCAGCTATCCCACCGCCGCCGAGTTCGGCGACCAGGTGGGTCATGACGACATGGCCGCCGCGCTCGACACGGTCGGGGCGGACAGCATGGTGTCGCTCTATCTGCATATCCCCTATTGCCGGGCGATCTGCTGGTATTGCGGATGCAACACCGGCGCGGCGAACCGGACGGCGCGGCTGGATGCCTATCTGACGCGCCTGCATGAAGAGATCGACATGGTCGCCGCCCGGCTGGATGAGCGTGGACGGATCGGGCGGATCGCCTTTGGCGGCGGGAGCCCCAATGCCATTGCGCCGGATGCCTTTGCCGCGCTGGTCGCGCACCTGCGCTCCGCCTTTGCCTGTCAGGATGCGCCGATGTCGCTGGAGGTCGATCCGCGCGGTTTCGACCGGGACTGGGCCAGCGTCATAGCCGAAACCGGCGTCACGCGGGTCAGTCTGGGCGTGCAAACCTTCGATCCCGTGCTTCAGGCGGCGATCGGCCGGGTCCAGCCGCATGAGGATATCGTTCGCACCGTCACGCTGTTGCGCGACGCCGGGGTCGGATCGATCAATTTCGACCTGATGTACGGCCTGCCCGGTCAGGACGACGCGGCCCTTGAAGCGACTTTAGCGGACAGCATCGCGCTGGCACCCGAAAGGCTGGCCGTCTTCGGCTATGCCCATGTCCCGCATCTGATCCCGCGCCAGCGCCGGATCGACGCGACCGCGCTGCCCGGTGCGGCGGCGCGCTTCGTGCAAGCCGCACTGGCGCATGAGCGACTGACGGCGGCGGGCTATAGGGCGGTCGGGTTCGATCACTTCGCGAAGCCGGACTGTTCCCTGGCACAGGCGGCGGTCGACGGAACACTGCGCCGCAACTTCCAGGGCTTCACCGACGATCCCGCCGACATATTGATCGGGCTGGGGGCCAGCGCGATCAGCGAATTTCCCGACCGCCTGCTCCAGAATGCGAAGAATGCGGGCGATTGGCACCGCGCGATCGGGGCCGGTCGCTTCGCAACCGCGCGCGGTATCCGGCGGACGCCAATCGACCGGCGGCGGGGCGCGGCGATTGCGGGGGTGCTGTGCCAAGGGGTCGCGGAGACGGACGGCCTGCCGGAGCGCGATGCCATTCGTACCCGGCTCTTCCGCTTCGAGCAGGCGGGATTACTCGGGTGGGAAGGCCACCGCCTGCGCCTGACGCAGGACGCGCTGCCCTATGCCCGCAGCATCGCCGCCGCCTTCGACGCCTGGCGTAGTGCGGACGACAAACACTTCAGCCATGCCGTCTGACCTGCCGCCGCGCTGCGCCGCCTGTGCCGCGCGCGGCATGGCGCTGTGCGACGGGTTGGACGGAGCAGCGCTTGCCGCATTCCACGATATCGGTCGCCGCCGCCGGTTGGGCATCGGACAGGCATTCGGCTGGATCGGCGATCCAGCAAGCCATTGCGCCCATCTGGTCTCGGGCGTGCTCAAGATTTCCCGCGTGGAGCCGGATGGCCGTGCCCAGATCGTCGGCCTGCTCTACCCTGGCGATTTCGTCGGGACGCTCTTTGCCGACCGCTCCACCGACATGATCGCCGCGCTGAGCGATGCCGATCTGTGCGTCTACCCGCGCCAGGCGCTGGAGGAGATTCTGGTCCGCCACCCCGCCGCCGGGCGATTGCTGCTGCGCCGGACGATGGCGACGCTGGCCGAGGTGCGGCGCTGGATGCCGATGCTGGCCCGTGCGCGGGCCGAGGCGCGGGTCGCCGCATTGCTCCTTGACATGGCGCGCAGGGGCGGAGCGGAGGGGGACGCGCTATTACGCCTGCCACTTTCGCGGGCTGCGATGGCGGAGGCGCTGGGCCTGGCGGTCGAGACGGTCAGCCGTCACATGACCGGTTTTTCGCAGGACGGGCTGATCGCGCTATCCGGCCTTCGCGGGGTGCGCCTGCTCGACCGAGCCGGCCTCGCGATCGTCGCGGGTTAGGCGGCGGACCGGGCCCGCCCGTTCGCCGCCCATTGCCGTTCGCACAGGGCCGACAGCACCGGGCGATGGCTGACCAGGATCATCCCCTGCCCCGTCCGCTTCAGTCGCGCAGCCAGCCGTCGCGCGACCTCCGCCGCGACCAGGGCATCAAGCCCCTCACCCGGCTCGTCGAGGAGCAGCCAGGGCGCTTCACCCAGATAGGCACGTGCCAACGACAACCGCCGCCGCTCTCCCCCCGACAGCCGCGCCCCATCCTCACCCAGCCATGTGTCGAGCCCCTCGGGCAAGGCGCGCACCACGGTATCGAGCGCGGCATCGTGCAACGCCTGCCACAGGCGATCCTCCGTCGCGTGTTCATCCGCCAGCCGCAGATTGTCGCGTACGCTCCCCGCCAGCAGGGCCGAATCCTGCGGAGCCCAGGCGAAGGTCGCGCGCAAGGTTACCGGCGGAAGCGTGGCCGCGTCCCGGCCACCGATCATGATTCGACCCGGCGGGAGCGAACGAAGCCCCAGCAATCCCTCGATCAACGTCGTCTTGCCACAGCCCGACGGCCCGGTCAGCGCGATCCGGCTGCCCGGTGAGAAGGCGTTGCCGTCGATGACGAGGTTCGTGTCGAGCGCAACCCCGGGAGCCGGACGCTCCACCTCCACCGCGTCGAACACCGTCTCCAGCCGAGCCTCCGCCTCGCGGAGCCGTCCACTCTCGGTCATCGCGCGCAGAATCGGCGCGATCGCATCGGCCGTCATCGCCGCCGCCAGAGCCGCCAGCGCCGCGATCGGTGCGCCAGCCCCCGCCGACAGGAGCAGCGCCGATGCCGCCGACAGCGCGACGCTCACCGCGTGCAGCGCCTCGAACCGCGCCACCACCGCCGCCTGTCGCTCCTGCGCTTCGGCAAGCCGATCACCCGCCGCCGCGATCCGGTCAGCGGCCCAATCCTCCAGCGCGAAACAGCGGAGTTCCGCCGCCGCGCCGCCCATCGTCGCCACCTCTTCGCGTAAGCCCCCCATCGCCTGTTGCACGGCACGGCCGGGCTGCTCCAATTGGCGGGCCCAGAGTTGCGCCAGGCCGAGCGCACCCGCGACACAGGCCAGCGTCGCGACCATGGCCAGCCATCCGCCGAGCGCGGTCAGCGCCGCCCCCGAGGCCAGCGCCGCCACTCCACCCCAGGGCCCCGAAAGACGGACGAAGCGCCATTCCACCGCGTCGACATCACCGATCAGCCGTGCCGTCGCCTCGCCCCGCCCGAGCGCCAGCGCCACCATGGGCGGCGCGGCGGTGATCGCGCGGTAGAGTGCGGGCCGCAGCCGGGCGAGCGCCCCGAACGCCGCGCCATGGCTCGCCAGCCGCTCGCCATAGCGGGCACCGGTCCGCACGATCGCCAGCAAGCGGATCATGGCGGATGGCAGCATATAGTTGAACGCCTGCGCCGCGACGATCCCCGCGCCCCCCGCCAGCGCGGCGGCGGTCAGGAACCAACCAGAAAGCGCCAGCAGCAGGACCGAGGCGATCGCGACCAGCGCGGCGCAAAGCCCCGCCTGTCGTAACCCGCGGCGCTCCCGCCGACGTTCGGCGGCGATCAAGGTGCGTAACGTCATGCGGCCGGTCCCAGATGAACGATGCGCGTCGCGATGGCGGCGAGCGCGGGGCTGTGTGTGGCGATCAGCGTCGTGCGCCCTTGCGCGGCGCGCGCGATGGTTGCGATCAAGGCGGCTTCGGCGGCGGCGTCGAGATGCGCGGTGGGTTCGTCGAGCAGCAGGAAGGGCGCGGGGTTGAGCAAGGCGCGGGCGAGCGCAATCCGTCGCCGCTCGCCGCCGGACAGGCCACTGCCGCGCGCATCGAGTTTCGCCTCCAGACCACCCGACCGGGCCGCGAGCATCGGTCCCAATCCCGCCGCCGCGACCGCGCGCCGGATCGCTAGTTCATCCGCCTGCGGATGGGCGAGCATCAGATTGTCGCGGATCGTCCCCGCGATCAGCAGCGGATGCTGGCCCGCCCAGCTCGCCTGTCCCGCCAGCGAAACCAGAGGGACACCGCCCGCCTCGATCACACCCGCCGATAGTGGCGCCAGCCCTAGCAGCAGGTGCAGGACGCTGGTCTTGCCGCTACCCGAGGGGCCGAGCAGCGCCACCGTCTCGCCCCCCTCGATCCGCAGCGACAAATGCGAGACGGCGGGGGTATCGCTGCCCGGATAATGAATGGCGACATCGTGCAGGACCAAGGGAGCCGTAATCCGAACCGAGGGCACAGGCTCCGGCTCGGCCAGGGGCATCAGCGTATTGGCGGCCGTCTCCGCCGCCTGCTTATCGTGATAGGCGGCGGCCAGGCGGCGCATCGGTGCATAGAATTCGGGTGCGAGCGCCAGCACGAAAAAGGCTTGGGCCAGGGTCAGCGTCTCGGGCGCGGCGAAGGGCAGCAGGCCGAGCAGCGCGAAACCGCAATAGACCGCGACCAGCGCGACCGACAGCGCGGCGAAGAACTCCAGCGCGGCGGAGGACAGGAAGGCGACCCGCAGGACGCGCATGGTCCGCTCCGCCAGTTCCTGCGCCGCCGTGCCGATCGCCTCGGTCTCGCGGCACTCCGCGCGGAAGACCAGCACGACCGGCAGGCCGCGCACTCGGTCGGCGAAGCGGGCGGACAGGCGGTGAAGGGCGACGAACTGCCGCCGCGACTCGTCCGCCGCCGCGCCGCCCGCCAGGATCATCGCCGCCACGAACGGCAACAGGGTGCCTGCGAGAATGGCCGCCGCCACCCAGCTGGCACAGGCGGTCGCGGCCAGGACCAGCATCGGTGCGATAGCGGCGGCCCGGCGTGCGGGCAGGAACCGCGCGACATAGCCGTCCAGCGCCTCGACCGCATCGACGGCTTGTGTGGCAACCAAACCGCTATCGGCCGGGACACCCGGCTTTCGACGCAGCGAGGCGGTCACGGCGCGAAGCCGCTGCGCCCGCTTGACCGTCCCCGCCCTCGCTGCGCCCCGCCGAATGGCCAGCATCGCGAACGATCCGCGCAAGCCCCCCATTCCCACCATCAACAAGGCCCAGGGCAGCACCGCCCCCTGCTCCGTCACCGCCGTCACGCCCCCCGCGATACCGACGGCGAAACCGACCGCCGCCAGCGTGTCGAGCAGCAACAGGCCCGCCACGCCGTCGCGCCGCCCCGCCGCATCCTTCAACCAGCGGTGACGCGTCCTAGGCGTCGGGGGAACATGGGCGATCGTCGTCATGTCCCGACCGTCTCCCGTACCCGCCCTCCCGTCTTTGACCGCGGTCAATGTCGGCACGGGAGCGCAGGCCTAGCGAATCGGACAAGGGGCCGGGGGGCGGCTCCTTTTATGGAGACATGCTATGGACCCCGGCGTCGTCGACCTGTCGCGGCTGCAATTCGCCGCGACCGCCTTGTATCACTTCCTGTTCGTACCGTTGACTCTCGGCCTGTCGATGATGCTGGTCATCATGGAATCGGTCTATGTCATGACCAACCGCCCGGTGTGGCGCGTCACGACGCGCTTCTGGGGCAAGATCTTCGGCATCAACTTCGTGCTGGGCGTCGCCACCGGCCTGACCATGGAGTTCCAGTTCGGCACCAACTGGTCCTATTTCTCGCATTATGTCGGCGACATCTTCGGCGCGCCGCTGGCGATCGAGGGGCTGATGGCCTTCTTTCTGGAGGCAACGTTCGTCGGGCTGATGTTCTTCGGCTGGGACCGGTTGTCGAAGCTGGGCCATCTGATCGTCACCTTCATGGTCGCGCTGGGCACCAATTTGTCGGCGCTGTGGATCCTGATCGCCAATGGCTGGATGCAAAATCCGGTCGGCGCGAGCTTCAATCCTGATACGATGCGGATGGAGGTCGGTGATTTCGGCGCGGTGCTGTTCAATCCGGTCGCCCAGGCCAAGTTCGTCCATACGGTCAGCGCGGGCTATGTCTGCGCTTCGGTCGTCGTGCTGGGCGTATCCGCCTTCTGGCTGCTCAAGGGGCGGTTCCTGCCCGTCGCGCGCCGGTCGATGACGGTGGCGGCGGCGTTCGGCCTCGCCTCCTCGCTGTCGGTCGTCGTGCTGGGCGACGAGAGCGGCTATGCGCTGACCGACAACCAGAAGATGAAGCTCGCCGCGATCGAGGCGGTCTGGCACACCGAGCCCGGCCCGTCCGGCCTGACCCTGTTCGGCTATCCCGACACGGTGGCGCGCGAGACGCGCTACAAGGTCGAAATTCCCTGGCTGCTCGGCCTGATCGCGACGCGCAGCCTGGACGGCACGGTGACGGGCATGTCCGAACTGGTGCTGAAGGCGCAGGAGCGCATCGCCTCGGGCGTGATCGCCTATGATGCGGTCCAGCGGCTGAAGAGCAATCCGCAGGACATGGGCCAGCGCGCCCGGTTCGAGGCGCACAAGCGCGACCTGGGCTATGCGCTGCTGCTCAAGCGGCAGATGGCGGACCCGCGCGCCGCCAGCCCCAAGCAGATCGAGGCGGCGGCCTGGGACACGGTGCCCGATGTCGGCCTGCTCTTCTGGAGCTTCCGCATCATGGCGGCGATCGGCTTTGCGATGATCGCGCTGTTCGCCACCGCCTTCGCCTTGTGCTCGCTCAGGATGCACATGGATGCGCGCTGGTTCCTGAAACTCGCGGTGGCGGCGATCCCGCTGCCCTGGATCGCGATCGAACTGGGCTGGCTGGTCGCCGAACTGGGGCGGCAGCCCTGGGCGATCGAGGGCGTGTTGCCGACCTTCCTGGCGACCAGCTCGCTGACGCGTGGAGCGCTGTGGACGACGCTGGCGGGCTTTACCCTGCTCTATGGCGCGCTGGCGGTGATCGAGGTGCGGCTGATCCTCGCCGCCATCGCGCACGGACCGGAGGAACGCGACGACCAACCGGCACCGGGGGAAATCCCCGCCGCCATTCCCGTCACCGCCTGAAGAAAGGGACTGGGACATGTTCGACTATGAGATGTTGCGCCTGATATGGTGGGCGCTGCTGGGGGTGCTGTTGATCGGCTTCGCGCTGACCGACGGATTCGACCTGGGGGTCGCGGCGCTCCTGCCCTTCGTCGCGCGGAACGATGCCGAGCGGCGGATGGTCATCAATTCGATCGGGCCGACCTGGGAGGGAAACCAGGTGTGGTTCATCCTGGGCGGCGGCGCGATCTTCGCCGCCTGGCCCTTCGTCTATGCGGTCAGCTTCTCGGGCTTCTACCTCGCGATGTTCCTGGTGCTGGCCGCGCTGATCCTGCGGCCGGTGGGGTTCAAGTATCGCAGCAAGCGGCCCGATCCGGCCTGGCGCACCCGGTGGGACTGGGCGCTGTTCGTCGGGGGACTGGTGCCCGCGCTCGTCTTCGGCGTGGCGGTCGGCAATGTGCTGCTGGGTGCGCCGTTCCGGCTCGATGGCGATCTGCGCGCCTTTTACGACGGCACGCTGCTCGGGCTGTTCACGCCCTTCACCCTGCTCTGCGGGCTGTTGTCGGTGGCGATGCTGGTGCTGCACGGCGCGGCATGGCTGTCGATCAAGGTCGAGCATGGCCCCGTCCATGACCGGGCGCGGGCGTTCGGAACGGTGGCGGCGATCGCCTCCATCCTGTTGTTCGCGGGCGGTTTCGCCTTCGTCGCCTGGGGCGATATCGGCTACCGGATCGTCGGTGCGGTCGATCCGCTGGCACCGTCCAACCCGCTGCGCATGACGGCGGAACGGGCGGGCGGCGCGTGGCTGACCAACTATGCCCTCTATCCCTGGATGATGGCGCTGCCCGTCATCGGCTTTGTCGGAGCCGCGCTGGCACTGGTCGGGATTCGGAGCGGGCGCGAGGCCCTAGCCTTTACCGGGTCGTCGCTCGCCGCGACGGGCATCATCGCCACGGTCGGCTGTTCGATGTTCCCCTTCATCCTGCCGTCGAGCATCGACGTTCACAGCAGCCTGACGGTGTGGAACGCCTCGTCCACGCAAAAGACGCTGGGCATCATGCTGTTCGTCACCATCGTCTTCCTGCCGATCGTGCTCGCCTATACCGCCTGGGCCTACCGGGTAATGTTCGGGCGCGTGACCGGCGATGCGGTGCGCACCAACCCAGACTTTTACTGAAAGGCCCCCGCCATGTGGTATTTCTCCTGGGTCCTCGGCCTCGGCCTCGCCCTTGGTTTCGGTATCCTCAACGGCATCTGGCACGAATTCCACCTGCCGGTCGAAGATGACGTGTCGCCACCCCACTGACAGATAGGACAATCCGTCCGACGACAAGGGATCATGGTCTTGCTATAAGGCAAGGCCATGATCCCGAACGACATCTGTGCCGATTGCGCGGTGCGCGACCGCGCCTTGTGCGGCAGCCTGGACGACCGGGAACTGACCGCGCTCAACGCCATCGGCCAGCGCCGCCAGGTCGCGCGCGGCCACACCATCGCCTGGGCGGGCGACGAAGCGGTGATCTGCGGCAACCTGCTGACCGGCGTGCTGAAACTGGTCGCCGCCACCGCCGACGGACGCGAGCAGACGGTCGGCCTGCTCTATCCCGCCGATTTCTTCGGACAGCCCTATGCGGGCGATGTCGATTTCACCCTGACCGCGCTGACCGAGGCGGAACTCTGCGTCTTTCCCCGCGCCGCCTTCGAGCGGGTGCTGGAAGATCACCAGCGCATGGAACGCCTGCTGCTCCAGCGAACCTTCGAGTCGCTGAACGAGGCGCGCGGGCGGATGCTGGTCCTGGCGCGCAAGTCGGCGGGGGAGAAGCTGGCGGGCTTCCTGCTCGACATGGCGGCGCGGGCGGGGGCGAGCGGTTGCCGGGCCAGCCGCGACGGGCCGGTCACCTTCGACCTGCCGCTGACGCGCGGCCAGATCGCCGATGTGCTGGGCATGACGATCGAGACGGTGAGCCGTCAATTGACCCGGATGAAACAGGGCGGCCTGATCGGCCTGCCCGGCGGCCGCGCCATCACGATCAGCGACCGCGAGGCATTGGTGGCACGCGCCGAGGCTGCCTAAGCCGCCAAACTCTCCGCCAGCGCATCGACCAGCAGGCCGCGCGCCTCCGGGGTCAGGCGATGCCCGGCCAGCGCGATGATGACCAGTTGCTCGAAATCGACCGCGCGGCGACACCCGGTGAAGAAGCTGCGCAGCATATGGCCCAACGTCTCGGGCGCGGCAAAGGCATCCGCCTCGCCAAAGGCCGCGACCAGTTCGCGCGCCGCCGCCGCATCGGCCTCGTGCCGGTGCCGGACATGATCGAGCAGCGTGTCGATCAGCGGATCGTCATGCCCGTTCGACAGCATCGCCTCCAGATAGGCGCCATCCGCCTGCTCACCCCGCGTCACCAGCGTTTCGAGCGCTTTCAGGAACAGGGTCATGGCCACCCCCTCGGGGCGATCGGGCAAGCCATCCGCCATAGCCTCCGCCTGTCGGCACAGGAGCAAGCGACGACGATGTTCCTGGAGCAGGCGGATCAGGTCGATTTCCTGAATGACGTGCCAGCGCCGTGCGAACGGCACGACGCTGCCTTGAAGCGGGTTGCGGTCCATCTTGGGTCGTCTCCTTCGCCGCCCAGGTGGCGACGGACGGCGGTCCGCGCATTGACGATCGTCAAATCGTGCACCTCGCCCTTTTTGACCATGGTCAAGGCGCGGGTCGGCGGCGGCACCCATCCCTGCCCCATCGTCGTCCGACAGGAGAAGTTCCCATATCCGAAGTGACGGACGGGATGATCCCGGTCGCCATCCCGGCGCCGGGGTTGAGATAGAGGGTTCTATGGTCCTCGACCTGACGATATGAAATCGCGGCGGGCGTCGGCTCTGCCCCTGCCCGCCAGCGTTGGAGAAGCAATGACCGACCGTATCGCTTGTGCCGCCCTTCGTTCGCGTATCGCCGATGCCGACACCGCCGCCGCGCTGATCCGTCCCGGCGAGACAGTCGCGACCAGCGGCTTCACCGGCTCCGGCTATCCCAAGATGGTGCCGCAGGCGCTGGCCCGGCGGATGGCGGCGTCCCATGCCGAAGGGAGGCCCTTCCGCGTCAATCTGTGGACCGGCGCCTCGACCGGCCCCGAGCTGGACGGCGCGCTGGCGGCGGTCGACGGCATCGCCCAGCGCCTGCCCTATAGCGGCGATCCGGTCGCCCGCGAAAAGATCAATCGCGGCGAGATCGACTATCTCGACATGCATCTCAGCCAGGTCGCGCCGATGGCGTGGGAGGGCGTGCTGGGGACGCTCGACACCGCGATCGTCGAGGTGTCGGGCATCCGCGCGGACGGATCGCTCATCCCCTCCTCCTCGGTCGGCAACAACAAGACCTGGGTAGACCGGGCGAGCCGCGTGATCCTGGAGGTCAATCGCTGGCAGGATGCGGCGTTGGAGGGGATGCACGACATCTATTACGGCACCCGCCTGCCGCCCGATCGCGTGCCGATCCCGCTGGTCCGGCCCGACGACCGGATCGGCACGCCCTATCTGACCTGCGATCCCGACAAGATCGTCGCCATCGTCGAGACCGAGGCGCCCGACCGCAACCTGCCCTTCGCCGCGCCCGACGATACCGCGCGCGCCATCGCCGGGCACATCATCGAGTTCCTGACCCATGAGGTGTCGCGCGGACGCCTGCCGCCCGCGCTGCTGCCCATCCAGTCGGGGGTGGGCAATATCGCCAATGCGGTGCTGTCCGGCCTGGTCGACGCGCCGTTCGAACCGATGACCGCCTATACCGAGGTGATCCAGGACGGCATGCTCGACCTGCTCGATACGGGCAAGCTGCGCATGGCGTCCGCCACCGCCTTTTCGCTCAGCCCGCAGGCGGCGGCGCGGCTCAATGCGAACATGGCCGCTTACCGCGACCGCATGATCCTGCGCCCGCAGGAGATCAGCAACCATCCCGAACTGGTCCGCCGCCTGGGCTGCATCGCGATGAACGGACTGATCGAGGCGGACATTTACGGCAACGTCAATTCGACGCTGGTGATGGGATCGCGCATCCAGAACGGCATCGGCGGGTCGGGCGATTTCGCGCGCAACGGCTATGTTTCGATCTTCATGACCCCTTCGACCGCCAAGGGCGGCAAGATTTCCGCCATCGTGCCGCAGGTCTCGCATGTCGATCACATCATGCAGGACGTACAGGTGATCGTGACCGAGCAGGGCCTGGCCGATCTGCGCGGCCTGTCCCCGCGCCAGCGCGCACGGGCGGTGATCGAGCGCTGCGCGCATCCCGATTATCGCCCGATGCTCGCCGACTATGCGATGCGCGCCGAGGGCGGTTCCTACGGCCTTCATGCGCCCTCGCTGCCCGCCGAGGCGCTGTCCTGGCATCGTCGCTTCATGGAAACGGGGACGATGCTGCCGGGTTGACCCACGTTGGGCCCGCGAAAGGGAAAGGCGGCCGGGGAATCACCCCCGGCCGCCGCTTCGTCAGAACTTGAAGCCCAGGCGGGCATAGCCGAACTGGCCCGGCAGGTCATAGGTTGTGGGATCGAACCCGCCACAGCTCAGACAGTCGGGCGCGCGCTGACCCAGGATGTTGTTGACCCCCATGGTCAGGGTCAGCCGCTGCGACAGCCAGGGCATGGTCCAGCCGACCTGCGCGTCGAGATAGAGGATCGGCTTCATCTCGCGATTGTCATAGGCGGGCTCGGTGACCTTGCCGATATAGCGGCCGGTCAGCGAGGCCAGGAACGTCTCGCTCGACCAGTCGATCGTCGCGGTGCTCTTGAAACGCGGATAGGCCTGGTCGCCGCGCTCGGTGCCCTGGCGTTCCAGCGTGCTGCTGCCGGTCGCGGTGGGCAGCGTGGTCGAATATTCCAGCAGGACATTGCTGGCCCAGTTCAGGCCGAACGTTCCCGCCCCCACGCGCGGGCTACGATAGACCAGGGTGATGTCGATCCCCTCGCTTTTCAGCGAGGCGATGTTCTGGAGCAGGCCGCGGATCTGGGTGATCTGGCCGCTGCCCGTCGCGGAACGGGTGATCGCGCCGCAGCTGACCGCATCGCGCTGGTTGATGCAGTTGGCCAGCAGCACGTCCGCCCCGATCGAGGCGATCGCGTCGTCCACCTTGATCGTATAGTAATCCGCCTCCAGGCTCAGCTGGCTGGCGAAACCGGCGTCGCGCGCCCAGGCAGGGCTATAGACCCCGCCCAGCACCCAGCTTTCCGACTTTTCGGGCTTCAGTGCGCGGTTGCCACCGGTCAGGATTGGCAGCTGCAACCCGTTCTGGACGTAATTGACCGGCACGCCCAGCGCGACGCAGTTCTGCCGCACCGTGCTGTTCGCGGGCAGGCTGGCAAGGCCCGAACAGGGATCGATGACCGTGCCGTCGAAGCGCGACGGCGTGCCGAACAGCTCGCCGATGCTGGGCGCGCGGAACCCTTGCGCCCAGGTGCCGCGCAGGCGCAGATCCTCGAACGGTTTCCAGCTGAGCCCGCCCTTCA
This sequence comes from Sphingomonas sp. 2378, assembly GCF_038084995.1. Classification (NCBI taxonomy): domain Bacteria; kingdom Pseudomonadati; phylum Pseudomonadota; class Alphaproteobacteria; order Sphingomonadales; family Sphingomonadaceae; genus Sphingomonas; species Sphingomonas sp. 2378. Next base: position 3,814 of record NZ_JAXCMJ010000046.1, on the reverse strand, counting down.
TCACCGTGCGATTGCCGCTGGTCGAATAGTCCGAATAGCGGGCCGCGAACGACCCTTCGATCAGGCGGAAGAAGGGCACGTCCTTCAGCACCGGGATGCTGAGTTCGCCGTAGACCTCGTTGACGTCGAACCCGCCCGAGCTGGGCTGCGCGGGAATGTCGGAGCCCAGCCCCGCCGCGACGATGGCGTCCGGCTGGAAAGAGCCCGTCTGACGGCGGAACTCATACCCCGCCGCCAGGCCCAGCGGCCCGGCAGGCAGTTGGAACAGCGTGCCGGTCAGGTTCAGCGTGGCGTCGGTCATCGTCTGCTCGGACCGGTCGCGCTGGGTGAAGGTGACATAGTCGATCATCGCCGGGGTGATCGATCCCTCCCCGCCGAAGATATTGAACGGCACGCACGCGCCGGTGCAGTTCGCCACCGGCCCCAGCGCCAGGGCCAGGTTGGCGGCGTTCACATTGCCGTGCGCCACCTGCTTGGCATGGTTCTCGGCATAGATGAGGTTGGCGTCCCAGTACCAGGTACCCTGGCCGATCGCGAATTGCCCGTCCAGCGTGCCGGACATGTACATGGTGTCGACCCGCTGGCTGTAATGGCGCGGACCGTTCTCGACGAAGCGACGCCCGATAAAGCCGTAATTGGCGGGCGTGCCGTTATTGCCCGCGCTCAGCGTCACGCCGAACGGGTTGAACGGGTTGGTCCGGTCGATCGAGATGGTGTCGAGCAGATTGCCGTTGCCCGCATCGGGGCCGACGAACAGCGGCAGCGGCGCCGCCTGGTTGTCCGAGGTACGGCGGTTGTAGATCAGCTTGGTGCTCAACCGGATATTGTCCGCTAGCTGGCCGGTGAAGTTGACGAAGGCGCCGAACCGCTCCTGCGGGGTCAGCAGATAGTTATAGGGGCGGAAATTGAACCGGTCGGCGACGGTGAAGGACTTGAAATCGCTGTTCGCACCCGTCGGATCCGACGGATCGAAGCGCGGCCGGGTCAGCGGGTTGCTCTTCAGCGTCAGGTTCATCCCCTCGCCCGTGACGGGGTTGTTGATGATGAACCGGCCATTGGGCGTGCCCGAACTGCAACTGCTGGAGCAGGCGGTCGCACCCGGATCGGGGAAGGCGTAATAGGGGCGGTCGCCCGCGAAGACCGAGCCCTGGTTGATGTAATTGGCACCGGCGACGACCGAGACGCGGCCGTCCTCCGTGCGATGACCCCAGCTCAGCTGGTAATTCTGGGTAACGCCGTCGCCCTTGTCATATCCGCCGAGCTGGGCGGTGGCGAGGAAGCCGTTCTGCCGCTTCTTGGTGATGATGTTGACGACGCCCGCGATCGCGTCCGAGCCATAGATGGTCGATGCGCCGTCGCGCAGTACGTCGACGCGCTCGATCATGCCGTCGGGAATGGCGTTGAGGTCGACCGCGCCGGGAATGCCGCTGGCCGCACTGCCGTTGATGAAGCGCAGGCCGTCGACCAGCACCAGCGTGCGGCGGCTGCCCAGATAGCGCAGGTCGATCTCCGCCGACCCGGCGCCCACCCCGCCGCCATCGGGCGGATTGCCGTTATTGCCCGAACGGTTGAAGCGGGAATTGAGGCCGCCCGCAGCCCCCGGCAACCGTTGCAGCACATCGCCGATCGAGGAAAGGCCGGTCCGCGCGATATCGGCGCCGTCGATCGCGGTCAGTGGCGCGCTCTGGTCCAGCGGACTGCGGCGGATGCGCGATCCCGTGACGACGATGGTATCGTCGCCCGACGGAGTGTCGTCGCTGGCGGTCGTACCGGTCGTGCCGGTGGGTCCGGTCTGGGCGTGCGCCTGCCCCGCCAAAACGAGCGAGCCGATGGCCGCGCCGGTCAGCGCCCATCGCCGCATTTGGCCCGATAGATATGCCATGATTTTCCCCCTTTTTTATAGCGTGATGCAACTCCTGTTCCTGCTGCGGACGTTGGCGACCTCTGACGGGTCGCCTTATGTGGTGATAGGTTGGCCTATGCGTCGAGCATCGACGATGCCGTCAGTCGAGCGGCGATCGGGACGGCGGCAGGCGCCATTCGCGCCGTGCGTGATTCGGCCTTTGACGGCATCGAATACGACACCGTGCGGAGGTTGAACCCATGCGAATTTGCTCGGCTACCACTAGGCCAGAGCTCTGCACGGAGTTCATCGTCATCGACCCTTCACCCCCTCGGACGTGCCAGACCACTTATGGTTGGGGTGTATACGGTATGATATCCCTTCTACTGTCAAGGGTGAAATACGCAGTTTGGCGGAACGCACTTGTTGGGGACCAACAGGCGTTGAAGAGTTGGCTGGATCGATGTGCAATGCGACGATGGTAGTGCGGCAAGACACAGAAACGCTTACCATCCGCGAATTTTCGGCAAATCAAATAATTGAAAATAGTATGATTTTTAATCACTATCTTATTATCGCACTTCATCCACCATAGTTTTTAGATATTTGTTAAATTCACCTTTGGAATAGCACGCCTTACCGCGTCATCAAAGGAGTTTTAAACTTGACAAATCTTCCTAAACTTAGGGAAATTATTAGCATGGAGGAATTTAGCCTACCTCATCACCGCTTCAAATCTACTATTAATTACCTTACGTTTACTTCTTTAGCGTCTTTCACCCTGACAGCGGGTGCCACCCTTGCGATCCCAATTGCTGCAAGCCATAGATATCTCGCAATTAACATTGCCATAATATCTTTGATCATATCGATCTTGGCATATGCCATACTGATATCGATTTTCATCGTTGATGGCCTGCGATGCCTTACATTAAAGAAGTCGAAGCTTTGCGACGAAGTAGAAGCCACAATGTCTCGAGAGCAGGGGGTAATCGACATGCTCGTGGAGAAGGGCTCGTTGCTCGATATCCAACGCTATGATCGCCGACTGGCCTTCGAACTCAAGATCATCGATCAACGCAAGGCGGGGATCGCCATTTTGGCCGGGTTGGCCGCTGCGGCCATCGCACTGGCCCCGTCACTTCCCCTTGGCGGTTTATCGATCAGCGAGGCCCTGAAGGCCGGCGTACCGGCTCTTCTTTTTGGTGCCGGGATAGCGGGGATCCAGCAGCATGACTTCGGCCTGCGCCTTCACCGCATCAACTTTGCCTTTTCCGAGGCCGAACGCTTGCTGCGATCCCGAGAGGAGAATTCTGCCACCCCTGCCCCCACTGGAACTATGCTCCCCACCGTAGCGCCTCGAATGGCAGCAGAAGCACCGACTCCCTCGAAAGGCACACCCCAAGCGGCCACCCCGGGTCGCAGCGGGTAACCGCTCGCCCTTCGCGCCCGAATTGGCCTCGACTACCTCCCCGGCCGCCCCGGACGACGCGCCGCCGTGTGTATCGGACGAACTGGCAGCCCCGGGCGACCCAACACCGTCCGCGTCGGACGCACAGCTTCCCTCATGTCCGGACGGGCGCCCTGTTCCGCCAGCCTCGACATCATGCGACCCGGACGACTTGCCGATCCCGAAGGCCGCGCCACCGATCCCCGCCAGCGTCGAGGCACCGTCGATCAGCACCTCCGAATAGCTCTTCGTCATCCAGCGCCGCTTTCTGTAGAGCTGTGGTCACGCAAGAGGCGGGAGACCTCGCGCCCTTCACCGCCTCCTCGAATGCTTCCCGGCCGCCGACCGCTTTCACCGCTGCGCGGAAGGCGGGATCGTACTCGTAGACATCCTCGAAATGCAGACGCTCGGGAGTATCCGGGCCGTAGCGACCGAGCGGCGTCACGGTCGCGTTATTCTGCGTCTCGATCCGCGCGGCCACGGTCGCGCTCGCGGCATCCAGCCCCGCGCCCGACGCCACC
>NZ_JAXCMJ010000045.1:0-28977 GCF_038084995.1 Sphingomonas sp. 2378 | reverse complement strand
GTAACTCGTTCGGTATCGCAGGCTCTTTGCGTCGGGACATATCGGGTCTCCTTCTTCCCCTTTATGCCCGCCCGCACACGAAATTCCTGACACTCCCACAAGCTGGAGGTGCCTGAGGACGAGAACGAAGGCCGCCAACGTCATTATACCGTGGCACGCCGCACACCGACTTACTGTCGACGCCGAAGATGGCACAAGCCCGATGCTCGCGGATGCCGACCAGCTACCGAGCATGCTCGACGGCCTTCCGCCGAGCAGCGGACTTCATCGGTTCTTTCCCGCCACCTTCTTCCGCACGGCGTTGTCCAGCCCGGCGTCTGCCAGCAATCGTTTGACCCGGCAGCTCGATCGCGACCGATCGTCGTCGCTTCGGCTGTCGGCGGCTGTATTGCGAGGCGAATCCGCGCGGCAGGCTCGGGTCTTCGGGCCTCCACCTGCATGGCGGTGAAGGCCTTTGGCAGCGAGCACGGGCGAGGGGGTTCTGTCGCCCGAATGAGAAACGGCGTGCCGCCATATTCTGATATCGAAATGCCGTGACCTGGAGTGGCCGCCGCCACGGTGGTCGGCCATCGGGAAGCCATGGGGTGCGACACAAGCTCGCGCCTTGTCCGCTTCCTGATGGAACGGAGATTTGCCGCCAGGCCCCGAAAAGGTGTCGTCGACGTGCCTGTCGCCTGTGGTTTGTCCCTGCCCATGGCCGGACGACATGACGATTCCCGGATGGATCGATTTCGGATCGGAACGGGCATCGGGATTAGCTGCGGGCATGGTATTTAACCAGATCGCGACGCGATGGCGCTGCAACGGATCAGGGGTTGCATCTTCATAATAAGATTCTGATAAATCGTGGGAAATGCTGTTACGGTTTAGCCAAGAGTGTATCAACGTGCAACCGTCTGCTTTGCCAATTGACCGATTTGACGAAGCCGGTTGGGTTGTCGGGAAAATATGCCGATCGCGCTTAAGATGTGCCTCGGCTGGTAAACGCCTGTTTACCAAGTTCGTCGGGTCCTTCGAATCCCTGGTTCCATAAATATTCCCATTCAAATCTACGTCGAGAGGCGTGTTATCCGGTGCCGCCGCAACATGTTCCTCGGATGACGCCTTGTTGATAACATTGGTACGCCACATACGCGATGCAATGCGACGTTCTTCTGGGCCGATCGCATTGGTATAGATCGCGGTGGTCTTGATATCGGCATGGCCCAGCCAGCGCTGGATCAATGTCAGAGGAACGCTGGACTGGACGGCCCGCACGCCAAAACCATGGCGCAGCCCCTTGGGTGAGGCATGGTGCCCACGGATATTAGCCGCGTTCATCACGTCGCGTATCCGACGATAGCCGGTCATGCGTGACCAGGGCCATAGAAAACAATCCTTGATCTTCTCTCTTCTGATCCACGATTTGAGCATGTCGAGGAAGCGGGCAGGTAGGGGGATAGAACGAAATATCGTTTTTCCGCGCTTTTTCAGGCATCGGATCACGACGTGGCGTGACGCGAAGTCTATATTGCTTTCTTTCATCGCCAACGCCTCCGATATTCGGCATCCGGAATAAGCGATCATCAGGCAGAATAGGCGGATGCTGGCAGGAAATCGGTGAGCCGTATTGACGAATGCATCGATCTCGGCGGGATTCAGATATTTCCTCTGTCCATCGCAATTGAAAATCATGGGCGTCATTGAATCTGACCTCTTCATAATGTGGCCGGTGTTTCAGGTGGGCGCTGCCGAAACTGATAGGGAGCAGATGCAGCACGGCTGATACAGTTTTGGCTAAACTGTAACCGGCGGGGCGACTTGACAGGCGCGTTCCCGGGGGGTGCGGGTGATGATACAGGCAGAGCGCGGCGGCATGGGGTGGCGGGGGCGGTCGTTCGTTCCGGGTCTGGCTGTTCGTGCGGCTGGGGCAGCGAGGGCGCGTTTGTCCCTGCGTATCTGCAATTTCAATCATATCGACCGCGCTTATGGGTGCACGGTCGCGGCGGCGGTTGCGGTTGAAGTCCGACGTCGGCTGGTCGAGGCGTTGCCGGCGACGAGCCATGTCATGTCGGGTGGCGCGGACACGTTGCTCGCCAGCATAGGTCATGGGCGGGACCCGGACGCGGAAAGCGAGGCCGTCGAGGCGCTCTTCCCGGTCTGGTTGGCCTCTTTCTGCTCGGCGACGCTAGCCCGCCCGATCGCGACCGAGGCGGGGCCTCTCGGCGTCTGGCTGTCTGGGGATTGGGCGGTCGGCGGTCGGGAGGGCGAGCAAATCTTCCCGTTCGGCGGTCCGTCGATCGGGCATGAAGCGGACGCGGCGGCGCTCTACCGCGCCGATATGGCGTTGGCCGTGGACGTGCTGCCCATGCTCCTGGCTCCGCGCGATGGGGGCACCACGGAAAGCGGCCGGAGTTTGGTGCTCTATTGGCAACCCGTCATCGACGGCTCCGGAAGCGGGGCGGTCCTGTATCACGAGGCCTTGTGCCGTCTTTGCGATGCCGATGGCGCGATGGGTTCGCCGGGGCCATTGCTGCTGGCGCTGGAGCGGCTGGGCTTCGTCTGTGCGCTGGACCGCTATGTCGTCTCGGCGGTGATCGACGAGCTGGAAGCGGTGCCCGGTGTGACGCTGGCGGCCAATGTCTCGGCGCAAAGCCTGTCCTGTACGCAGTCCTGGAGCGAGATTCTCGCGCGGCTGGAGCGTCGGCCCGATATCGCCCGGCGGCTGGTCTGGGAGATTACCGAAACGGCGCTCGTGGCCGACATGAACCGGGCGGTGGCGTTCGTGTCGCGGGTCAAGTCGCTGGGGTGTCGGATCGCGATCGATGATTTCGGGGTAGGCTTCGCCTCGATCCGCCAACTCCTCATCTTCTCGCCCGACATCATCAAGATCGATCGCCTGTTCCTCGATCGCGCGATGCTGAGCGTGCGGGATGCGGGCATTTTCCGGCAACTGGTCGAACTGGCCCGGTCCTTTGGTGCCGAGGTCGTGGCGGAGGGGATCGAAACCCCGGCGCAGGCCGAGTTCGTTCGCTCGTGCGGGGCGTCCTGGCAGCAGGGCTATCTTCACGCCCGGCCCTCGCTGACCCGGCTGTGGCGGCGGGGCTGGGCGGCTCTCATCCAGCCTCCGGGCACCGCATGCTGATGCGGCACTGCTTTGTGGCCGCGACATCATCCGCACCGTCCCCTTTTTCCATCTTTCGTCCCGCCAACTGGCGGGTTCCGTCCGTCGAGGTTCCCGTGTTCCTGCCCGATACCCCTTGCTTCCGCCCCCGCCTGCGCTCCTATCGGCTATCGATCCGGGGGGTGGGCAGCGTGACGGCGTTGCCGCTGGGGCTGATGCTGGCGGCTCCCGCCCTGGCGCAGAATGTGCCGTCCCGGATCGTACCGCCGACGCTCGACCCGAACCGGGTGCAGGACAATGTCGCGCGCACGCCAGAGCCGGTTCCGTCGGCGCCACTGGCAGTCCAGGCCTCTCCGCAACAGGCCGTGCCCGAAGCCGCTGCCGCCACCCGCTTCGTCTGGCGGGAGGTGCGCATCGAGGGCGCCACGGTCATCCCCGTCGCGCGGCTGATGCGTGAATGGAAGCATGCGCCGGGCGAAGAGGTCAGCGTCGAGGACGTGTTCCGCTTCGCCAATGCGCTGACGCGGCTCTATGCGAAGAAGGGCTATGCCATCTCATTCGGGGTGGTGCCCGAACAACAGATCAAGGACGGCATCATCACCATCCGGGTGGTGGAAGGCTTTGTCAGCCGGATCGACTTCACCGGCGCGAAACTGCCCAGCGGGCTGCTCGGGCGCGGGCCGGTCGCCGATATCGCCGAGCGCATCCGCCAGTCGCGGCCCTTACGCAATGCCGATCTCGAGCGCTATTTGCTGCTCATCAACGACGTGCCGGGCGTCACCGCACGCGCCACGCTATCGCCAGCCCCCGACCTCGTGGGCGGTTCGATCCTGACGATCGAGATCGCGCGCAAGCGGCGGTCGATGGATGTCGGCTATAACAGCTTCATGCCCCGGACGCTGGGCACCCATGTCGTGGGCGGCACCGTCGAGGCCAATGCGCTGCTCACCGGCGGCGACCGGCTGCGGCTGGGGGCCTATCAGAGCATCACCGGCAATGCGTACTGGAACCTGTCGGGCGACTATGTCTCGATCCTCGACCAGGACGGGTTGTCGCTGGCGGTGTCGGGCAGCCATTCGCACACGCGGCCGACCACCCCGCTGCTGCGCCTGCTGGGTTATCAGGGCAGCGCGACGACCGGGCGGGTCAGCCTGAGCTATCCCTTCATCCGCTCGCGAACCGAAAATCTCGCGGTCGAAGTGGGGGCGGCGATCGCCAACACCGATTCCGAACTGCTCCGCCGGGCCGAGATGCGCGACCGGCTGCGCTCGGTGGTGACCACGCTGACCTATGACGTGACCGATGCGCATCTGGCCGCCAGTTCGTTGCGGCTGGGGCTGGAGCAGGGGCTGAAGAAACTCGATGCGCGCGGCAACAGCCGCGCCAACGGGCGGCTCGACTATCTGCTGCTGACCATGGAGGTGCAGCGGCTCCAGCCCATCGCGCGGGTGGCGGGTGGCCAGGTCTCGACACTGATCGCCGCGCAAGGTCAGGCAGCGGCCAAGGGCCCGCTCTATAGCTCGGCCGAGTGCAGCTATGGCGGGCGTCGCTTCGGGCGGCGCTTCGATGCGGGCGCGTTGGTCGGCGACCATTGCCTGCTCTCCAGCGTCGAACTGCGCTGGAGCACGCCCGCCAATATCGGCGACGTGCCCGTCGGGCTCCAGACCTATGGCTTCGTCGATGCCGCACAGGTCTGGCAGAAGGGGCGGCTGCTTCCCGGCGAGCGCCGCTCGGCGACCGCCGCCACCGCCGGGCTGGGGCTGCGGCTGAGCCTGACCGATCATATCAGCGGCGGCATCGAGGCGAGCCGGATCGTCAAGGCCCCGCGCGGCAGCCCGATCGAGCGCGGCGGTCGCCTGCTCGGCAGCATGTCCTTCCGTTTCTAGGCACGACGGCCGGGTCGGGACCCGGTCAGGGCCATGTGATCCAATCGATTTCCAGGATTTGATACGATGACGAACAGGGGCAAGCGCTGGTACGGCGGCACGAGCGGGATCGCGATCACGGTCGCGGCGGGGGCGTTGATATATGCCACCCCGGCCTTCGCGCAGCTTTCCGGCGGGCAGGTCGTGGGCGGCCAGGCGACGATCAGCGGCCAGGGCACGTCGCAGACCACGATCACCCAGACCAGCGACCGCGCGATCGTCAACTGGGACCGCTTCTCGCTCGGCGCAGGCGACACGGCGGTGTTCCAGCAGCCCGATGCCAGGTCGATCACGGTCAACCGGGTGACGGGTAGCGATCCCTCGACCATCCTGGGCTCGATCCAGGCCAATGGCCAGGTCGTCCTCATCAACCGCAACGGCGTGCTGTTCGGCAAGGGCTCGCAGGTCGACACCGCCGGGCTGATCGTCTCGACCCACGATATCGATGCGCAAGGATTCCTGCGCGGCGACAGCCTGCTGCGCTTCAACGACGGCGGCAACGACCGGGCCGAGATCGTCGTCGAGGGGCGGATCACCATCCGCGACGCCGGCATGGCCGCGTTCGTCGCGCCGCATGTCCGCAATTCCGGGCTGATCCTGGCCGATATGGGCCGGGTGTCGCTGGCGGCGGGCAAGGGCTTCGGCATCGACCTGTACGGCGACGGGCTGGTCCGGTTCGCAGGCTCGGACGCGATCACGGGCACGCTCAAGGACGCCAAGGGCCAGCCCTTGAAGGCGCTGGTCGAGAATGACGGCACCATCGCCGCGCGGGGCGGTCGCATCCTGCTGACCGCGTCGGCGGCGCGCGAGGTGGTCAACGCCTCGGTCAACGTGTCGGGCATCGTGCGCGCGGACTCCGTCTCGTCGCAGGGCGGGGTCATCACCCTGTCGGGCTCGGGCGGGATCGGGACCGAGACGCGATCGGTGATCTCGGCGGCGGGCGCGAGCGGGGGCAGCGTGACCATCACCGGCGGCAGCGTCGGGCTGGGCGGGCTGATCGACGCCTCCTCGACCGGGGTGAAGCAGAATGGCGGCACCGTTACCGTCAAGGCGGACGGGCTGTTGTCGCTGGGCGGCACGACGCTGGCAACCAGTTCGCTCGGTTCGGGTGGCAGCGTGACCTATCAGGCGGGGCGGCTGTTCGAGAATAGCGATGGCCGCACCAACGTCTCCGGCCTGATCGACGGCGGCACGATCCGTTCGGTGGTCAGTGGCATGGCGATGACGTCGGGCCGCTATTTCGCCGACGGCGTCTATGGCCTGGGCGGGCGGATCGACATGACCGCGATGGACCTGCGGCTGCTCAGCGCGACCGTTGCCGCGACCGGGCGGGGCGGCGGCGGGCTAGTGCGAATCGGCGGGCCGTTCCAGGGCGGCAAGACGCCGGACACGAGCCAGTCCTATTACCAGAGCTTCCTCGGTCGCTGGGGCGATCTGCCGACGCTGGCGACGGCGGGCCATGCGTTCGTCAATGACGGCACGCTGATCGATATCGCCTCGTCCAAGGGGCAGGGCGGCACGGCGGTCATCTGGTCGGACGCGCAGACCACCTTCCTGGGCGCGATCGACGCGCGCGGGGCGAAGGGTGGCGCGGTCGAAATCTCCTCGGCACAGGATCTGCGCCGCGCCGATCTGAGCCATGTCCAGGTCGGCGGCGGCCACCTGCTGCTCGATCCGAAGAACATCATTATCGGCGACCTGAACTCGGTCCAGTCCTGGGCCTATCAGGGGATTATCGGCAAGGCCTATGCCAGTGCTAACGTCAATGCGGCGACCCTGAAGGCCGGAGAGAATTACGGTAATTCCGTCGCATTGAACAAGATCGGAGATCGGCTGGCGGTCGGAGCCTGGCAAAATGCTGGTGATAGCGGGAGCCAGACTGGTAGCGGTGCAGTATATCTCTTTACCTTCACCGACGCCAATTTCAGTGGAGGATCGCTCGCGTCTATATTGGGGCAAGGCTATTCCGGCGGGAAGAATTTCGGCGTTGGCCTGAAATCCGGTGATGGCTTTGGTTCGGGTGTTTCCCTGAGTGCGGATGCGACCCGATTGGCGGTTGGTGCGACAGGCGATGCGGGCAATGGAGGCACTGCGTCTACTTCGAACACTGGCGCGGTTTATTTGTTTAGCTTCACCGACACTGCTTTCGGCGGCGCGTCGCTTACGGCGAAAATCGGCAAGGGCTACACCGGCGGAAACAATGTCGATGTAACTGTACGAGGCGGTTTTGGTTGGTCCGTCGCTTTAAGTGGCGATGGCAAACGCTTGGCTGTGGGGGCGCCGGCGGATACTGGGCAGGCCAGTGACACCTCGAATGCCGGTGCTGTGTACCTGTTCACGTTTGGCGACGGAAATTTTACCGGCGGTCAGAATGTGGCGATATTTGGTAAAGGGTATACGCGCAATAGTAGCAATCCGAAAAATTATGACGTTCCTGGCGTTAACGGCGGTGGATATTTTGGATCCTCTGTAGCGCTGAACGCGGATGGATCGCGTTTGGTGGTTGGTTCGCCTTGGACAACCGCTGCCAATGATAGCAGCAAGACGAATAGCGGATCCGTCCGCCTCTTCACATTTTCGGATGCTAATTTTACCGCTGGGACATTGGCAAACACTATCGGCGCGGGCTATGGTGTGAATGTCAGCTTGGACGCATCGGATGGATTTGGTTCGTCTGTTTCGTTGAGCGCCGATGCGACCCGCCTAGCCATCGGTGCTCGAGGCGATGCTGGCTATAACAACGTTTCGGGTTTCAATACTGGCGCAGCCTATTTATATACATTCAGCGATGGAAATTTCAGCGGCACCACCCTCACGTCCATCATCGGTAAGGGCTATACTGGCGGGAATAACGTCGACGTCGCCAGCCTAGAGGCTGGGGATGCGTTCGGTATCGGGCTGAGCCTAAACGGGACCGCAACACGGCTGGCCGTTGGAACTTGGCAAGACGATGGGGCTGGCAATAGACTGACGAACAGCGGCGCGGTGCGTCTGTTCTCCTTTGCCGACACCAGCTTCACCGGCGGTACGCTCGTGGGAACGATCGGCAGCGGCTATACCGGCAGTCGGAATGTCGATGTGTCGGCTATCCGAAGCAACTATTTCTATGGTTACGCTACATCTCTGAATGCAAACGGTGACAGGCTAGCCGTAGGATCGGTGGGCGACCCTAACGCCAGTCAAACCGATCCGAATACGGGGGCGGTCTATCTATTTTCGTTTGCTGATAGAAATTTCTCTTCGGGGTCTCTTCAGGGAATAATTGGACGTGGATACACTGGCGGCAAGAACTTTGACGTCAATAGTGTCGGAAATCTAGAAGGCGGAGATCAGTTTGGTTCTTCCGTGTCGCTGAATGCCACGGGTAATCGGCTCGCGGTCGGCGCTCGACTAGATGACGGTCGCGATAATAGTAAAGTCGATAGCGGCGCCGTATATCTATTCAATTTTACGGACACCGATTTTAATGGCGCTTCTCTAAAGGCGAGGATTGGCTCGGGCTACGATATCAGCGTCGGGCTCGCGGGTGGAGACAGATTCGGTACGTCGGTCTCGCTTAACGGGGCGGGCAATCTGTTGGCGGTCGGGTCACCCCAAAACGGTGGGGCGAGTGGAACGCAATATGGTTCGGTCTACCTGTTCAGCTTCAGCGACAGTAGCTTTTCGAACGGGACGCTGATCGGGGTAGTCGGCAAAGGTAAGAGCGGGTCAAAAGATTATAACATTTCAGGACTGAACGATAGGGATCAGTTCGGTTCATCGGTTTCGCTAAATGCGAACGGCGATCTGATGGCGATTGGAGCGAGCAATACGGCGTCAGGTACAGGTGCCGTGTACCTGATGAGCTTTAATAACTCGAATAGCTCGGACCCCTATAAAAATCCGTCGCTCCTTGGAACGATGGGCAAAGGATACACCGCAGGCGGAAAGGATTTCAACGTCGGGGCGTTGAATTCTGGGGACAATTTTGGTACGGCGGTATCGCTTAATGCCAATGGCAGAGCCATGGCGGTTGGTGCTCCCAATGCAAGTGGCAATGGGGCCGTATACTTGTTCAGTTTTACTGATACCAGTTTTTCGGGGGCCGTTAAGCAGGGTACCATCGGGAATACCGTCTCAAGTGTCAACGATATTGGGCTTGGTACCCTCGATTCCAATGATCAATTCGGTTATGCGGTTTCGCTGAACGGGACGGGAAACAGATTGGCAGTTGGTGCCTTTCTGGACGCTGGAGCCGGTAATTCTGCGCCGGGTGGCGGCGCAGTCTATCTGTTCGGGTTCAGCGACGCGAACTTCACTGGCGGTGCGCTGCTCGGCACGATGGGCAAGGGCTATCTCGGCGATGGCGGGCGCAACATCGATGTGTCGCGGCTGTCGGCGGGGGATGGGTTCGGCACCTCCGTCGCGCTCAATGCGGACGCCACGCGGATGGCGATCGGCGCGCCCAAGGATAGCGGCTTCGATGGTTCCTTGTCCAACGGTGGTGCCGTTTATCTGTTCACCTTCAACGACGGCAACTTCAACGGCGGGACGCTGGCAGGGATTGTCGGGAAAGGCTATTTCGGCGGCAAGAACGTCAATGTCGGCAGTCTGCAATCCGACTATTATTTTGGTCAGTCCGTTGCGCTGAACGGCCTTGGGAATCGAATGGCCGTGGGCGCGTCAGGTGCGGCGGGCGCGAATGGTTCGTCCGGCACCAGGGCCGGTGCAGTATATCTGTTCAGCTTCACCGACACCGATTTCAACGGTGGTGTTCAGCAGGCTGTGCTGGGCAAGGGCTATACGGGTGGCAAGAACTATGATGTCTCGGTTCTTGATGCGGGCGTCGCGTTTGGGCACGCCGTATCCTTCAATAGCACTGGAACCCTGCTGGCTGTGGGAGCCCATGGCGATGCTGGCGCTTCGAAGAATGTGTCTGGTGCCGGAGCCGTCTATCTTTTCAGTTTCACCGACGCGAATTTCTCGGGCGCTGCCTTGGAAGCCATATTGGGCAAAGGCTATTCCCCGACTGGCAGCACCCCCAAATACAGGGACGTGGCGGCTCTGCAAGCCAATGACTATTTCGGTGTATCCGTATCCCTGAATGCTGCAGGTGACAAGCTTGCGGTCGGCGCATTTGCAGATGACGGTTACAATAACGGCAATATGGACGCTGGCGCCGTTTATATATTCAGCTTCGACAATTCGCAATCCAATGCTCCATTCAGTAGCGGTGTTCTTCAGTCAGTAATAGGGAAGGGATATTCCAGTAGCACCGGCAGCAAGAATGTAGACATAGGTGAATTAGGGGTTAGCGATGCTTTTGGCGTGTCGGTTTCTCTCAATGCAACGGGTGACCGGGTCGCCGTCGGCGCATGGGGGGATGGTGGATTTGGGGATACTACCGGCGCCGCTGGCGCGGTGTACTTGATAAGCTTCTCCGATACCAATCTGACTGGTGGTTCGGTTACGGGCATCATCGGCAAAGGATATGCTGGCGGCAAGAATGTGAATGTCGGGGCATTGGAGACGGGCGATCGATTGGGTCGATCCGTCGCCTTGGCGAGCAACGGGGCGCGGCTGGTTGTTGGCGCATTTGCCGATGGCGGTTTCGGCAATGTGTCCTCTGACAGCGGCGCGGCCTATCTGTTCAGCTTTGCGGACACGAGTTTCACCGGCGGCAAGCTGATGGGCACGGTCGGCAAGGGTTATACCGGCGGCAAGAATGTCGATGTCACGCGATTGCGCTGGTCCGACCGGTTCGGTGCATCGGTTTCGTTGAATGCACGGGGCGATCGGTTGGCCGTGGGGGCCGTTGGCGACGACACTGCGTCGAACAGTGCGACGGATGTGGGTGCCGTCTATCTCTTCAGCTTCACGGACACCAACTTCACCGGTGGCACCCTGCAGGCGATCCTGGGAAGCGGGTATAGCGGCGGCAAGAACGTCAATGTCGGATCGCTCGGCAGGGTTCGTGGCTTTGGCACTTCCGTTGCCCTGAGCGGAGACGCTACGACGCTGGCCGTCGGTGCGACCAGCGATAGCGGGGCGAACAACAATAGTCCGAATAGCGGTTCGGTCTATCTGTTCAACTTTACCGATACGAGCTTCAGCGAGGGAACCCAGTCGGGCAAGCTGGGCAAGGGATATGGCAGTGCCGATGGCTCCGCCAGCGTCAATGTCAGTGGGTTGCAGGCATTCGATCTCTTCGGCAGTTCGGTGTCGCTGAATGCGGCGGGCACGCGCCTGGCCGTCGGGGCTCCGGGCGATCAAAGCGGCACCGGGGCGGTCTATCTGTTCAATCTCGCGCTCGCCGGCACGTCGCCGGTCACCCTGGGCAAGAGCAAGGCTCTCGATGTCGGCTTGTCGGCCGGTAGCAACTTTGGAAGCTCGGTTTCCCTTAACGCGATCGGCGACCGGCTTGCGGTCGGTGCGGTGAACGATCGGGGTTCTTCGGGAAGCGGGTCGGCAACCGGAGCCGTCTATCTGTTCGGTCTGTCGGTGGATGGATCGGGTAACTACACGGCTGGTAACAAGCTGGCGACGATCGGTGTCGGCTATACCGGGAGCGGAAACGTCAATGTCGGCCTGAACGCGGGCGATCAATTCGGCTCCGCCGTGTCGCTGAACGCACTTGGCGATCGGCTGGCCATAGGCGCGTCAGGTGACGACGGTGCCGCTCGCTCATCGGCCAGCAACGACTATGGCGCTGCCTATATCTTCGATTTCATCAACGCCAATTATAGCAGCGTCACGCGGCAAAGCGTGCTCGGTAAAG
The DNA here is from genome assembly GCF_038084995.1 of Sphingomonas sp. 2378. NCBI lineage: Bacteria > Pseudomonadati > Pseudomonadota > Alphaproteobacteria > Sphingomonadales > Sphingomonadaceae > Sphingomonas > Sphingomonas sp. 2378. Next base: position 17,192 of record NZ_JAXCMJ010000045.1, on the reverse strand, counting down.
GCTATGGCGGTGGCAAGAACGTCGATGTCGCTGCACTGGACCCACTGGATCATTTCGGCGCGGGCATCTCGCTCAACGCGGTCGGCGATCTGCTGGCGGTAGGAAGCATGACGGATGCAGGTGCTTCCAACCTGTTATCGCAGAGTGGCGCAGTATATCTGTTCAGCGCGGTGTCGCACAATGCGATGACGCAAAGCTATGGCTTTGAAAGTGCGGACACGGTCACGCTGAAGGCGTCCGATATCGCGGCCCAATTGGCGGCCGGGACGGTGGTTTCGCTCCAGGCGTCGAACGACATCACCGTCAATAGCCCGATCACCGTGTCGAGCGGCAGCGGCGGGGATCTGTCGTTGGCGGCGGGGCGATCGGTTCTCATCAACGCGAACATCACGAATCTGTCTGGCGCGTTCGACGTCTATGCGAACGATACAGCCGATCATGGGGTGATCGCGAGTCAGCGGGATGCCGGCGCGGCCGAGATAACGATGGCTCCTGGAACGGCCATTCGAACGGCTTCTCGCGTGACCTTTGCCCTGGGCGACGGGGTGGATTCGAACAGTCCCGCGGCGAGCGGCATCATCACGCTTCGATCGGTCAGCACCGGGGATATAAGCATATTTAGTGGGGGCACTGTCGTGCTGCCGAGCGGCGCCGCGTTGATTGCCACGGGCACGAGTGCTTCGGCCACTACATCCAGTTCCGCGCTCCGTGTGGTAACCCAGAGGTTCGTCAACAATGCCGGTTCGTCCGCACTGAGCGCGCCGAACGGTCGTTGGCTGGTCTGGTCGGCGAACCCGGCCAACGACACGGTCGGCGGCCTGGATTATGCCTTCAAGCAATATAATTATACCTCTCTTCGAACCAGGCCACAGGCGACTGGCAACGCTCTCGTCTACACGCTCGCGCCGACGCTGGGTGCGACGCTGGGGGCCTATACCAAGACCTATGACGGTTCGACGACCGCGACGGTCACCGGCCTGCTGACGGCAACGGGCGTGGTCGGTGGAGATATTGTCACGCTGGCATCGACCGGTGCGACATTCGACACCAAGGATGCCGGGAGCGGCAAGACGGTAACGGCCTCGGGCCTGTGGATCGGTAGCGCCACGATCTTTAATGGGATCCGCGACGTCCCGGTCTATGGCTATACGCTCACGCCGACTTCCGTGACGAACACTGCCAGCGTGGTCAACCAGGCGGCGCTGACCATCACCGGTGGCACGCAATCGGTGACCTATGACCGGACGGCGCACACCAACGGCTATACCATCACGAACGGGACGCTGTACGGCAGCGACAGCGTGACGGGGGTGAGTGGACTCGGCTCGGGCACCAATGCGGGCCGCTATGCGGATACCCTGTCGAACGCGACCGGCTCGGGGCTGTCCAACTATGCGATCACCTATGTCAACGGCGCGCTGACCATCGACAAGGCGGTGCTGTCGATCAGCGGCACCAGCATCGCGGCCAAGACTTATGACCGGACGACGAGTGCCGGTGTGGTCAACGCGGGCACCTTGTCGGGTCTGATCGGCAGCGAGACGCTGGGCGTGACCGGCAATGCTGCGGCGCTGTCGAGCAAGAATGTCGGCAGTTACACGACGACGGTCTCCTATACGCTGGCCGATGGGGGCAATGGTGGCCTCGCTTCCAACTATTCGCTCGGCTCGACCAGCGGACTTTCCGCCGAGATCATTCCCGCTGCATTGACGCTGTCGGGTAGCTTTGCCGCCAGTGATCGCGTGTATGACGCCACGACTTCGGCCTCCGTCGCGACGAATGGCCTGTCGATGACGGGCGTCGCCTCAGGCGATAGCGTGTCCTTTAAGACAAGCGGCGCCACGGGTCATTTCGCCGATAAGAATGTCGGTACGAACAAGACCGTTACGCTCAGCGCGTCGGGGGTGCTGACCGGCGCGGATGCGGGCAATTATGTGCTGGCGGCAGGCGCGCCGACCGCAACGGCAACGATCACGCCTGCATCGCTGTCGGTGGGTGGTGGTTTCACGGCCAGCGATCGCATCTATGATGCGACCACATTGGCGGCGGTGACGACGAACAGTCTGACACTGTCGGGCATCGTGGGAAGCGATGTGGTTTCGCTGAAGACGAGCGGGGCGACGGGACGTTTCGCCGATAAGAATGTCGGCACGAACAAGACGGTTACGCTCAGCGCGTCGGGGGTGCTGACGGGGGCGGATGCGGGCAATTATGTGCTGGCATCGGGGGCTCCGACCGCGACGGCGACGATCACGCCTGCTTCGTTGACCCTGGGCGGTAGCTTCACCGCCAGCGACCGTATTTATGATACGACGACAGTGGCGGCGGTGACGACGAACGGCCTGACATTGTCTGGGGTCCTGGGCAGTGACGCGGTTTCCCTGAAGACAAGCAACGCAACGGGCAACTTCGCCAACAAGAATGCCGGCACCAACAAGACGGTAAGTTTGAATATCACCGGCGTCCTGACCGGCGCGGATATGGGCAATTATGTCTTGGCGGCAGGCGCTCCGACCGCCACCGCCACGATCACACCCGCTTCGCTGGTCATCTCGGGCGTCAGTGCGACGAACAAGATTTACGATGGCACGATCGCCGCTGACCTTCGCGGTGGAACGATCACGGTGTTCGGTGGCGATGCGGTCACCTTGTCGACCGCAAATGCGGCCGGAACCTTCGCCAATAAGAATGTCGGAACGGGCAAGGGGGTAACGGCTTCCGGCTATGCCATTTCGGGTACGGATGCGGGCAATTATGCGCTGGTCCAACCCACCGGTCTGACGGCCGATATCGCCGCGCGGATCTTGGCCCTGTCAGGCAGCTTTACGGCACAGGACAAGGTCTATGACGCGACGACGACGACGGCGTCGATCGATACGAGCGGCCTGAGCCTTTCCAACGCTGTGGCCGGGGATGATATTCATCTGAGCCTGGCGGGCGCCACCGGCAGCTTCGCGAATAAGAATGTCGGTAATGGCAAGGTCGTAACGCTGAGTACGGCAGGCTCGCTGACAGGCGCGGATGCCGGAAACTACAGTTTCAGCGTTTCGGCTCCGACGACGACCGCGAACATCACGCCAGCCAGCCTTATGGTCACTGGAATTACGGTCGTGGACAAGGTCTATGACGCCGCCACGACGGCGACTTTGACCGGCGGGACGGTGAGTTCGCTGGGCAGCGATGCCGTGACATTGGTGACGACTGGGGCAACCGGCAGCTTCGCCGACAAGAATGTCGGTACGGGCAAAGCGGTGATCGCTTCGGGCTATGCCATTAACGGACCCGACGCCGGAAATTATAGCTTGGTGCAGCCGAGCGGGGTGACCGGTACGATCACGGCCAAGCTCTTGTCGATCGGTGCGCCCAGCATCGCTGGTAAAAGCTATGACGGGGCGACGGCACCGGGAACGTTGACGATCGGCAGCCTGACGGGTCTGGTAGGCAGCGAAACGCTGGACGTGACCGGCACGGCGACGGCGCTGTCCGGCAAGAATGTCGGCAGCTACACGACGACGGTCACCTATGTGTTGGCGGACGGCAGCCATGGCGGACTGGCCTCCAACTATACGCTGTCTGCGACAAGCGGCGTCTCCGCGATCATCACCGCCAAGTCGTTGGCCGTGACCGGCGTTACGGTGACCGGCAAGGTGTATGATGGTACGGCGGCTGCGACGCTGAACGGAGGCACATTGTCCGGCCTGGTGTCGGGCGATACGGTCCTTCTGACGAACGGTCGTGGCCTGTTCGCGGACAAGAATGTCGGAACCGCCAAGGCGGTAAGCGCATCCGGCTACACCATTTCGGGGACGGATGCGGGCAATTATGCGCTCATCCAGCCGACCGGAATGACGGCCGACATCGCCGCACGTACGCTGGGCGTATCGGGCAGTTTCACCGCGCTGGACAAGGTCTATGACGCGACGACCACGGCATCGATCGACACCAGCGGTTTGGGCTTGTCCAACGCCTTGGCGGGAGACGATGTCGGGCTGAATCTGGCAGGCGCGAGCGGCCGCTTTGCCGACAAGAATGTCGGGGCGGGCAAGCTCGTGACCCTCAGCACGGCAGGCTCGCTGACCGGTGCCGATGCGGGCAATTACAGCTTTGCGGCGTCCGCCCCCACGACGATGGCCAGCATCACGCCTGCGACGTTGAACGTCGTCGGTGTGGGTGCGCAAGCTAAGGTTTATGATGCCTCGACGGTTGCCAGCCTGACGGGCGGATCGGTACGACCGCTGGGCAGCGATGTGGTGGTGCTGGTCACTACGGGCGCGGTCGGTGCGTTCGCCGATAAGAATGTCGGCACTGGCAAGCTTGTGTCCGCATCCGGCTATGCCATTTCGGGGACGGATGCGGGGAATTATACGCTCGCCCAGCCGACCGGACTGACGGCGGATATCACGCGCGCGACCCTTTCCGTCATGGGCGTAACCGTCGCGAACAAGGTTTATGACGCCACCACGGCGGCGATCCTGTCCGCCGGTGGGGTGACCGCGCTTGGCCGCGACGTGGTCACGCTGTCGACTGCCGGCGCGACGGGCGCCTTTGCCGACAAGAATGTCGGGACGGGCAAGGCGGTAACGACCTCGGGCTATGCCATTTCGGGGACGGACGCAGGCAATTATACGTTAGTCCAGCCGACCGGACTGACCGCGAACATCACCCAGGCCAGTCTCCTGGTCACCGGCGTCACCGTTGCGAACAAGGTCTATGACGCCGGAACATCGGCCACGCTGTCCGGCGGAGCGGTCGCGGCGCTGAGCGGGGACGTCGTGACGTTGGTCACGGCCAGCGCGACCGGCAACTTCGCGACCAAGAATGTCGGCACGGGCAAGGCGGTGACCGCATCCGGCTACACCATTTCAGGGACCGATGCGGGCAACTATGCGCTGATCCAGCCGGTCGGTTTGACGGGGAATATCGCCAAGGCCGATCTAACCGTCACCGGCGTCACGGCCTCCTCGAAGACCTATGACGGGACGGACACGGCGAGCCTTTCCGGGGGCGGGGTAGCTGTCTTGGGCGGTGACGTGGTCACGCTGTCCACGAGCGGCGCGTTCGGCCGCTTCGCCAGCAAGAATGCGGGCGCGGGCAAGGTGGTGACGGCGTCGGGCTACACCATTTCGGGTGTGGATGCGGGCAACTATATGTTGATCCAGCCCGTGGGACTGACCGCGACGATCGACCCTCGTTCGCTGGCGGTGTCCGGTCGCTTCACCGCGCAAGACAAGGTGTATGACGCGACAACCACCGCGTCGATCGATACCAGCGGTCTCAGCCTGGCCAATGCCGCCGTGGGCGATGATGTCCGGCTGAATCTGAACGGCGCAACCGGCCATTTCGCCAGCAAGACGGTCGGCAATGCCAAGCTGGTGACGTTGAGCACGGCGGGCTCGCTGGTGGGCGCGGACGCGGACAATTACGTTTTCAACGCGTCGGCCCCGACGACGACCGCCAACATCACACCTGCGACGCTGAATGTCGTCGGGGTGAGCGCGCTCGACAAAGTCTATGACGCCAATGTGGCTACAGGCCTGACGGGCGGCTCGGTGACAGCGCTGGGCAGTGACGTGGTCACTCTGGTGACCAGCGGTGCGACGGCCTTCTTTGCTGACAAGAATGCCGGTTCGGGCAAGGTGGTGACGGCGTCGGGCTATGCGATCTCCGGCACGGATGCGGGCAACTATACACTGGTTCAGCCGACGGGCCTGACGGCGAATATCTCCCAGGCCGTCCTGACTGTGACGGGCGTGATTGCCCAGAACAAGGTCTATGATGCCACGACGACGGCGGCCCTGTCCGGCGGCACGGTGACGGCGTTGGGCCAGGATGCCGTGACCCTGTCGACCTTGGGGGCAGCGGGCCGCTTCGACGATAAGAATGTCGGATCCGGAAAGCGGGTGAGCGTATCGGGCTATTCGATTTCGGGGGCGGACGCTGGCAATTATATACTGGGCCAGCCGACCGGTTTGATGGCGAGCATTACACCGGCGACCCTGTCGGTCGTGGGCGTGCGTGCGGCGAACAAGACATATGATGCCAACACCCTCACGAGCCTCAGCGGCGGGGCGGTGACGGCATTCGGTGGCGACGCCGTGACGTTGGTGACGAGCGGGGCCAGCGGCAACTTCAGGGACAAGAATGTCGGCGCAGGCAAGACCGTGCTGGCTTCGGGCTATGCCCTTTCGGGCGCCGATGCGGGCAATTACCTGCTGGCGCAGCCGGTCGGACTGACCGCGGATATCGGTCGGGCGACGCTGGCCGTCACGGGGGTGACGGCACGGAACAAGGTCTATGACGCCGGTGTCGATGCGGCGCTGACCGGTGGCGTGGTGAGCGCGTTGCCAGGTGATGTCGTGACCCTCCTGACGGGCAGCGCAACCGGACGCTTCGCCGACAAGAATGTCGGTAACGCCAAGGCGGTGACGGCGTCGGGCTACACCATCTCGGGGACCGATGCGGGCAACTACACGCTGGTCCAGCCCATCGGGCTGAGTGCGGATATCAGCCGCGCCAGCCTGACGGTGCAGGGCGTCAGCGTGCTGACCAAGGTCTATGACGCGACCGTCGATGCGACCCTGACGGGTGGCACGGTGTCGGCACTGGGGGCGGATACGGTCATCCTGTCGACGAGCGCCGCTTCCGGCCGCTTCGCCGACAGGAATGCCGGGGTCGGAAAGGCCGTGACGGCGTCGGGCTACGTCATTTCGGGGGCGGATGCGGGCAATTACCTGCTTGTGCAGCCCACCGGGTTGAGCGGGGCGATCACCCCGGCCTCGCTGACGCTGGCGGGCAGCTTCACTGCGCGAAACAAGGTCTATGACGCGAGCGTCGCGGCACAGGTCGATGTCGGCGGGCTGTCGCTTGCGGGGATGATGGCGGGCGATGCGGTCGGGTTGGACCTGAGTGGGGCAACCGGGGCCTTTGCGGACAAGAATGTCGGCACCGCCAAGCGTGTAACGCTCGACTCCATCGCCGCACTGACGGGGGCGGACGCGGGCAATTACCGGCTTGTCTCGACCGCGCTGACCACGACGGCGGATATCACGCCCGCCAATCTTGCGGTCCTGGGCGTGACGGTGCGCGACAAGGTCTATGATGCGACGACGGCCGCGACCCTCATGGGCGGCACGGTCAGTGCCTTGGGCGGCGATGTCGTTACCTTGTCGGCGGCCGGTGCCGATGGGCGTTTTGCGGACAAGAATGTCGGCGCCGCCAAGATGGTGACCGCATCCGGCTACGCCATCTCGGGTGCGGATGCCCAAAACTACTATCTCATCCAGCCGACCGGGCTGACGGGAACGGTAACGCGCGCAGCGCTGGTGGTGAATGGAATGGCGGTTCGGAACAGAAGCTATGACGCGGGCACCGACGCGACCTTTACGGGGGGCGCAGTGCAACCCTTGGCACAGGACGCGGTCGGGCTCGATACGCGCGGCGGCCAGGCGCGCTTCGCGGACAAGAATGTCGGCAACGGCAAGACCGTCACTATCGCCGGTCTGACCCTGACCGGTGCGGATGCGGGCAATTATGCACTGGTCCAGCCGACCGGGCTGACCGCCGATATCACGCCCGCGCAACTCGTCGTCACCGGCGCGCGCGCTTCCGACAAGGTTTACGATGCGAACACCCTCGCGGCGATTTCGGGCGGCAGCGTGACCGCCTTCGCAGGCGATAGCGTGACGCTCGACAGGGCTGGCGTGAGCGGGGCTTTCGCCGACCGGAGGGTGGGCGGGGGCAAGGCGGTGACCGTCTCGGGCTATACGCTGGGCGGAGTCGATGCGGGCAATTACACCATCGTCCAGCCGACGGGCCTGACCGCCACGATCACCCCGGCGCGGCTGAACGTGCAGGGTGTCACGGTCGCGAACAAGGTCTATGACGGTGGCGGTGGGGCCGCGACGTCGGGCGGCTTCGTCACGGCGCTGGCGCCCGATACGGTCGCTCTGGTCACCACCGGCGCGGTCGCGCGGTTCGAGGATCGCAACGTGGGTGCGGGCAAGACCGTCATCGCCACGGGCTATACGCTGGCGGGCGCGGATGCGGGGAATTACACCATCGTCCAGCCGACCGGGCTGACCGCCGATATCACCCGTCTGGCCAGTGTCGTCTGGACCGGCAAGGGGGACGGCAAGAGCTGGTTCGATCCCGCCAACTGGGCGGGGCGCGCGATCCCTGACGGGGCCAATGTCGCCGATGTCGTCCTCCCGGCCAGCACGGCGATCAACTTCGACGGGGCGGGGCGCGTGCTGATCGACCGGCTGCTCACCACCCCGGACGCCGACACGGTGCGCAGCAGCACCGATACCGTGCTGACCTTGCTCAAGGGCAATCTGGTCGTTGCCAAGGATCTGCGCATCGACACGCTGGTCCAGCGGGGCGGGGCGCTGACCGGCGCGGGCCATGTGACGGTCCTTGACGGCTTCACCCAGACGGGCGGTGGGATCGCGGTGACGGGCGACGTCGCCATTCATCAGGGGGCTGGCGATCTCGAGACGTTGTCGATTTCGGGGCGCGATGTGACGTTGGTCGGCGATCAGGCGGTGCGGGCCGGAGGAACCGACGCATCGCGCGATCTGACGATCATAGCGGGCGGCGACGCCGTCCTGGGCGGGCCGACCCATGTCGGACGCAACCTGTCGGTGACGGCGGGGAAGAACGGTGCGGGCCGCATCCTGCAGGATCGGTATGTCACGGTCACTGGCGATGCCGTGCTGAAGGCGGTCGGCGATATCACGCTGACCAATAGCGGCAACCATTTCGGCGGCACGGTGTCGTGCACGTCCGGGTCGGGCAAGATTTCCGGTTCGTGCACGGCGGGCGGTCTGATCGATCAGGCGAGGATCGCGGCCGACAACCTGGCGGCACGCGCCGCCGTGATCAGTTCGGCTTCGGGCGGCGGATTGGGGGCGACGGCCATCGGGGTGGGTAGCCTGTTCACCGGTGGTCCGGCGACCGCGGGTGCCCTTCCGCCCGGCGCCCCGGCCTTCGAGGCGATGGCGAGCGCCCCCGTTTCCGCCGATGGAACCGGCGTCGCAGCGCTTCTCAAGGGGGAACCGGCCGACGCCACGATCGCGGGCGGGGCGGGCAAGATGCTGACCGATGCGGCCATCACGTCCAAGGCCGATATCACCTATGTCACCGCGCGCTTCGGCGATCAGGACGCCAAGGCGGTGTATCGGCAGGTGGTCCCGCAGACGAACCTGGGGGATGCGGTCTATTATGTCGGCAACTGAGCATCGGGCCATGTCCGGTGCCGGTTGGGAAAGGATGATCGCGGCGGTTCTGCTCGTCTTCGCCGCGATCCCCACCGTCGCCGATGCCAGCCCACCACCTCCGGCCCCGCCGGTCGCCGTTTATGGCGCATGGTCGGTGCAATGCCCCAACACCGCGGGGCGGGTCGATTATTGCCAGGTGGCGCAGCGCGTGGCGGATAGCGCCCGCGCCGGGCAGCCGATTCTGCAAGTCTCGCTGAGCTGTAATGACGATCAGGGGCGCTGCGCCGTTCAACTGGCCCTGCCCCCAGACTTGGCGATGGGGCAGGGGGTGCTGCTCCAACTCGGTGCGACCACGCCGCTGGAACTGCCGGTGATCGACTGCGACGCGGTGCGATGCCTCGCCGGAGCGATATTGCCGCTGACCCTGGGCCAGGGGATGGCGCAGGCACCCGACATCCATGTTCGCTTTCGCGACCGCATTGCAGGTTCGCAGGACATTCCACTGGCTCGTCAAGGCTTTGCCGGTGCCTTCGCCGACATGCTCGGTCGTAACTCCGCGATCCTGGCCGGTGGCCGGACTCCCCATGACACAGGAAGGAAAGACACGATGATTCCGCTATTGGCCGCTGCCGCTCTGGCATCGGGAGCGCCGACCGCGACACCACCGCAAGCCGCGACCCCCGCCGCGCAACCCGAGCGCTATGGCGATTGGTCGGTTCTGTGCGTCGAGCGCGCGGAATTGCCGCCGTGCGAAGTGGTGCAAGGTGTCCAGCGCAAGGAAGGCGACATCCAGCAGCTTCGCTTCTCCTTCGCCTATGCCGGGCAGGGCGACCGCTACGGCGTCCAGTTCCAGGTGCCGCTGGGCGTGCTGGTCCAGACCGCGCCGCTGATCCGGCTGGACGAGAAGACCGACGTGCCCGGCTTCCATATCACCCGCTGCGAGGCGGATGGCTGCTTCATCGACCGGGTCATGATCCGCGCCGAGATCGAACCCTTTTTCAAGGCGGCCAAGGGGCTGATCGCGGTCGCCGACCGATCGGGCAAGCCGGTGGTCCTGCCGCTGTCGCTCAATGGTTTCGCTCAGGCGATGCAGGCGATGACCGCCCGCAACCAGGCCTGGGCCAAGGCGCGTCCGGCTCAGCCCGCCGCCACACCGACCACCCCTCGTTGAAGGCGAGAACGTCCATGACACCGATGCCCAGCGCGCCCCTGCCGCGCTTCTACCGCTTCGTCACGCCGCTGATCAGCCGGCTGCATCGCCATCTGGCCTATGACGCGCCCGAGACGCCGGATTACGGTTTTGCCGGGCGGGCGGACACGATCGACCTGACGATCGACGAGTTTCCGTCCGCCGTCATGCATTATCCGATCGTCTTCGGCGGCGGGGATGCCCCGAGGCCGATGGTGCTGACCGGCCAGCCCGGCAGCCAGCGCAACCAGTTCGTCGACGCCCAGGGCGCGTGGCGTCCGGGAGCCTATGTCCCGGCCTATGTCCGCCGCTACCCCTTCCTGCTCGCCCGGCTCGACCCCGAACTGGACGAGATGAGCCTGTGCTTCGATGGTGCCTGCCCCTGGCTGAGCGATCGCGACGAGGGCAATCTGTTCGGCGAAGACGACAATCCCAGCGAGACGACCCGCCAGATCCTCGAATTCTGCCAGAGCTTCGAGGCGGCGGTGCGCCGCACGCGCGGCTTCATGGAAGAACTGGCCGAACTCGACCTGTTGGTCGATCTGCGGCTCGATGACGGCGCGGGAGGGCGGATCGCCGTTCCGGGCTATAGCATGGTGGATGAAGAGCGGCTGCGCCAGTTGCGGGCCGAGCCGCTGCGCAAGCTCATGAGCACGGGCGCACAGGGGGCGATCTTCGCCCACCTCTTCTCGCTGCGTCATTTGGGGCAGGCCTTTCCGGCTCCGACCTCCGACCCGGCGGACGAGGGCTGAGCCCTCGTTTCCGACCATCCCGACCGTTCAAGCGAAGCGAATGACATGACAGACCAGAATCCTGAACAGACCCATACCCAGACCTTGCCGCAATTCTACAAGGCGGTGACCCCTTTGATGAGCCAGCTTCACGGCACCCTGATCTTCGAGGAACAGGCCACGCCCGATTTCGGCTTCGCTGCCAACAGTCCCGCGATCGTACTGACCACGGATGAATTCATTCCGGCTCAGGCGGATTATCCGATCGTCTTCTCCAGCGGTGAGAACCCGATGCCGGTGGTCATGACCGGTATGCCGGGCGGCAAGAACCGTCATGTCGATCATGAAGGGCACTGGCAGGCGGAGCGCTATGTTCCCGCCTATGTTCGCCGCTATCCCTTTCTACTCGCCAGGCTGGATGACAAGGCGACCGACCTGACCCTGTGCTTCGACAGCGAAAGCGGCCGACTGGTCGAGGGCGAAGTGGGCAATTTGTTCGCCGGGGACGAACCCACCGACCATGCCCGTGCCATCCTCGCCTTTTGCGAGCAGTTCGAAGCGGCGATCCGGCGCACCGAGAGTTTCGTGGGCGAACTGCGCGAACTCGACCTGTTGATCGAGGCGGAGGCTAGCGTGGCGGGCGAGGACGGCACGCCGCGCATCCTGCGGGGCTTCCAGATGGTGTCGGAAGACAAGCTCAAAAGCCTGCGTGGCGATCAGTACCGCAAGCTGGTCCAGTCCGGCGCATTGGCGCTGATCTTCGCGCACCTCTTCTCCCTGCGTCGTATCGGCGCGCTGTTCGCCGACGAACCGTCGCGCTGAGGCAATTCCGGGGATCGCAACAGTATGCCTCGCGATCCCCGGATCATGAACGGGCGGAGAAGGAGGAAGAGTGAGATCATGGTTCAGGATCAAGCGGGTTTCGAAGACTATCGGGAATTGACCACGCTGATCGAGACGGGGCTTGAGGCTTTGGCGACTGCGCGTGCGCTGCTAAACCGGCTCGACGAACGGCCTGGCCCATCTCTCCGCCCGAGACGTTCCGCGTTGCCGAGATCGATGTTCGCCTCCAACCCGCCGGCCGTGTCGAAGACGATCGAACAGGATCGGCGGCGTAGCGCTGCCATGGAACGCCTGGTTGCCTTGCAGCCCCGTATCGGGCGTAACGGTGCCGCCGTCCTTCTGCGCCTGCTCGATGAGCCTGGCGTGTATGTCGCTTGCGAAGAACTGGTGCGTGCGGCCGCTATCCGCACGACCGACATCAAGGCGGTCAAAGTCTATATATGCCATCTGCGGTGCGCCTTGCGCATGATGGGGATCCCGGCCCACAGCATCCAGACCGGACGGCGCAGTTATCGCCTCGCCCCGGACGGCGCCGTGGCGATCCGCTCGCTGCTCGGCGACGATGAGAAATTCGACTAGACGTCTGGTGCCGACACGTCGTCAGGTCTTGCCTTTGTCGATCATGCGGGTGATTTGGTTTGCTTTCGGGACGCTCCACGGGTCAGCGAACATGGTCACACCGTAGCTGAGGCAGGACGCCCGCCGTCGCCGAATGCCGAAACCGCCATATCGACAAATGCACGCAGGCCCGCGGTCATGCGCCGGTCCGGGAGACGCACCAGCGTCAGCGGGCGCTGCTCCGGCGCGTAATCGGGCAGGACCGGCACCAGACGTCCCGATGCCAGATCGCCGTCCAGGGTCACGCTGGATTGCAGGATGATGCCGTAGCCAGCAATCGCGGCTTGCCGAAGGGCCGCCGCATGATTGATGCGCAGGCGCGGCGACGGCAGCGGCACGACATGCTCTCCGTCGCGACCGAAGAGCGTCCAGCACTCATCGGCACCGAATTGCGCGAAACCGATCAGCCGGTGTTCGCGTAAGTCGGCGGGCGTCTCCGGGTGGCCATGGCGCGCCAGATAGGACGGCGCGGCGGCGAGCATCAACCGATAGGGCGCGAGCGGATGCGCGACAAGCCAATCGTCCTCGAGCGCACCGATCCGAAAGGCCAGGTCGAACCCCTCCTCGATCAGGTCGACCTTGCGGTCGCCCAGCACAAGCTCCGCCTGCATATCGGGAAAGCGGTCGAGATAGGTCGCCAGCAACGGTGCGACCCGTTCCGTACCGAACGCGACCGGCGCCGCGATGCGAAGCCGACCGACCGGCGTTCGCGCCACCTCTGCTCCCACGGCTTCGGCGACCGCGACATCGGCCAGGACGCGGCGGCAGGACTCGGCGAAGCGTCGCCCCGCCTCGGTCGGCGACAGACGCCGCGTCGTCCGGTGCAGCAGGCGCGTATCGAGCCGGGCTTCCAGCGCGTTGACATGCTTGGCCACCCATCGTCGCCGATAGGGCATGGGCCCTGGCCGCTGCGGTGAAACTGCCGAGATCGACGACCGATACGAAGATCGTCATGCTGGTCAAGCGGTCCATTGCAAACCCCTGGTTTGAAGACACCGCATTGTAAACGGCTTTTTGGCTAGCGATCCAGTTGGCATCTCATGGCCATTACTGACCAGAATAGGGGTTATGCGCGATGAAGGCGTTGGTCTTCGATCGGTTCGGCGGGGCCGATGTGCTGCGGTACGATATCCTGCCGGATATGGAGTTGGATGCGACGACCGTGCTGGTGCAAACCAGCGCGGTCGGCCTGAACTTCGCCGACATCTACCGCCGACAGGGTGTCTATGTCCTGGATGGCGAGGCGCCCTGGATCGGGGGCTATGAAGGCGCGGGGCGTGTCGTCACGGTTGGCCGGGACGTCGATCGCTGGCGGGTCGGGCAGCGGGTCGGGTTTCTCGACGTGCCGCGCGCCCATGCCGAACGGGTCCGCGCGCCAGCCGATCGCCTGGTGGCGCTGCCCGACGATATCAATGATCTCACCGCGGGCGCGCTGCTGCTGCAAGGCGTGACGGCGCAGTATCTGGTCGAGGATAGCGGGCGGCTGTCCGCAGGCGACCGGGTGCTGGTGCAGGCCGCATCGGGGGGCGTCGGGCGTCTCCTGGTCCAGATGGCCCATGCGCTGGGTGCCGAGGTTCATGCCTTGGCCTCCACCCCGTCCAAGCGCGAACAGGCGCGGGCAAACGGGGCGAGCGCCGTTTATGGCTATGAGGATTGGGTATCGCAGGTAAGACAGGCGACGGGGGGCGGGGTGGATGTGGTCTATGACTCGATCGGGACCACGTTACAGGACAGCATCGCGGCCCTGCGTCCCGGCGGCCGTGCGGTGATCTTCGGCAAGGCCGGTGGAACCCCGCCGACGATCGATCCGCTCCTGTTGATGGAGGGTTCCAAGAGCGTCGTCGGCGGGGACCTGTGGACCTATCTCAACGGCACCGAAGGCCGGCAAAGCCGTGTCGATCGGCTGTTCGCAGCCTTGCGCAACGGCACGATCACCGCGCCGTCGATTACGGCCTTTCCGTTGCATGAAGGGGCCGAAGCCCACCGATTGCTGGAGGATCGCAACTTTGCGGGCAAGATCGTCCTGCTTCCATAGGATCGGGCAGGCCATGTGCTCCATTCAGTATCCCTTGGGGCGTGGTGATCGTTGCCCTGTTTGACAGACACCGAAGATACCTGTCAGCAATCCGCGCCGTACCCTCGATGAGCCGCACCGCCAATTGCCACGACTGTGAGAAGGTACGTGCAGCCGGGGCGTCGCGAGACGTGACTTGATAGGAGTCTGAGGGAGTGCCGTCCCGTCACAGTCCTGTCCGCTCGCGAAGCGCCTTCCGGTTCCACCTGCCCGGAGGGCCCACATGCATGGTATCACACCTGACGGCGTCGTCATCGGCATCGAAATCCCGCACCGCATGCGCTCGGTCGTCGGGTACCTTACGCGCAAACAAGCCGAGCAACGCAGGACCGGCTAACCCAGCGCGTCCGGCGAAACGGGGGAGGATCACCTTTGACCGCTGTCAAACCAGTCTTTGTCGATGGTCAAGGCGGTCGGGGTGGCCGGCTCCTAATCGGTCCTCCTGTACCGACACAGGAGACGAGAAATGACTGCCATCCGAACCGCCGCCATCCTGCTTGCGCTCGCCGCGACGGGTATAAGCGCATCGGCTTCGGCCGAGGATCGAACCGATGCACAGCCCCGGGTCGGGGTGCGTGCGGGTGACGTCCTGCTCCGCGCCCGTGCCATCCTGGTTGCCCCGAACGAGCGATCCGACAGCATCCTCCCCGCCTTTCCCGGCGAAACGGTGAAGGTCGACAACCGCGTCATGCCCGAAGTCGACGCGACCTATATGGCGACGAACCATCTCGGCTTCGAGCTGATCGCCTCGACCACCAAGCATTCCGTCAGCGGGGTGCGAGGCACGACCGGCAGCATCGGCAAGCTTGCCTCCACCTGGGTCCTGCCGCCGACGCTCACGGCCCAATATCATTTCATGCCGACACGCCATGTCCGTCCCTATGTCGGTGCAGGCGTCAACTATACGATCTTCTGGAACGAGTCGGCCTCAGACGGCTTGCAAGCGGCGGTGGGGCCGACCAAGGTGCACCTGAAGGACAGCATCGGCTGGGCGGCACAGGCGGGCGTCGATATGGATATCACCCGCCGGGTCTTCCTGAACCTCGACATCAAGTACATCGATATAGACACCACCGCCCGCCTCGACAACGCCGCGCTGGGCCGTCAGCGGGTCAACGTATCCCTGGACCCGCTGGTGTTCGGGATTGGTTTGGGCGTGCGTCTATAAAGACAGGTGATCTGATCGAAAAGCGCCTGCCCTGTATAACCGAGTAGGAGGAAATTTAGGCGTAATAACGCAAATCGGCGGCTGGGCCGCCGATTTGCCGGTGTGCGCGCTCGTTCAGAAGCGACCGAGCGCGGTGTCCTCCAGGCGCAGGGGGCTTCCGGAAGGCGGGAGGGGGTACTTGTCGGCGCCGTGCTCATGCCGGACACTATGAGGCATGACCGGTCCTGGACTGCCTGACGAACAGCCCGTCTTCGCGCATCATGTGCGTGCGCTGCTTGCGCGTCAAGCGCAGGCCGATCGGGATCTGGTGGGAGCGTCGTACCGTCGCGGACGCAATCACCAGTCGGAGGCGGAGTCGGGACAATCGCCAGCCCGTCGCAAGGCGGATGCGCTCGCCGCAGCGGTCGGCATCGACTTCCACCGACCCAGCCCGATCCGGCGGGGTGGCCGCCAGACCGGTGGCGGCCGGGTGGGCGAGCATTTCGACTATCTGCGCGACGGCGCGAAGGTCACGATCATCAGCCATCTCGACTATATCCGGCGCGATCAGGCGGTGGCGGATCTGGCCGAGAACCTCGTCATCGACATGATCGACGAGCAGGTGATCCGGGCCGGTATGAATGCCCGGGCCATCGTCTCGAACATCCCCGGCAGCCCTGAGCGCCAGCGGTCGCTATTCGTTGCGGCCGAGCAGAGCGAACGCAAGCCCAAGCTCCACCATCTCACCGCGTCGACCGCCGACGTCGGGCGATATGACCGGGTGGCAGGATTTGCGACAACCCTGCCCTGGCTGCGCGACATGAGCCGAAGACTGAAGGCTGCGCGACGGGAAGCCGAAGTCGAGGCGGCGGCCAAGGGACGCCCCTTCAAGGACCGGCAGGTCGTCGTCGCGGATGTCACGTCCGAGGAGGCGTTCGTCCGGCTGACCTGGTGTGATCAACATCCGAACTTCCCCGCGCCGCAATGGCGGCAGGGGCGCACGGGCCGCAGTCACTATCGCTTCGTGCAGGAACTGCCCGCCGACGCCAAGCCAGAGCAGCATGGCCAAATCCTCCGCAACATCGTCGCGATGCTGGCGGCGGATGGCTGGATGGCGGTGGGGGTGATCCACCAGCCCGATCAGCACGGCGACAAGCGCAACTTCCACATCCATGTCGATGCCTATGACCGCCCGGCGAAGTGGATGGACGAGGAGGGCAAGTGGGATTTCGAAGTGGTCAAGCGCAAGAATGGCAAGAACACCCGGCCCTACCGCCAGAACAAGGTCAGCTACCGCGCGGAGCCCGACGCCAATGGAAAGCGCGCCAAGGTCGATACCGCCGAGCTCATGCGCGGACGTTTCATCGACATC
>NZ_JAXCMJ010000044.1:0-29265 GCF_038084995.1 Sphingomonas sp. 2378 | reverse complement strand
GGCTGACGGAGAGGACGGATCGGCCATGGAATGTGAGGGCTTAGCCTATTTCGGTAAGCAAGGCGTTAGGCATCAACATTCCTCCCCGGCACGGGGAGGGGGACCGCCGCGAAGCGGTGGTGGAGGGGGATCACCGCAAGGGGCGTCCCATGTCGAAATCCCCCTCCGTCAGGCCTTCGGCCTGCCACCTCCCCGTGCCGGGGAGGATGAAGCGCTACTCCGCCTCCCCCGCCAAAATCGCCCGAATCTCCTCCTCGCTGATCCCGAACGCGCCCGCCAATCCGCCCAGCGACGCACCGCGCTTGGCGAGTTCGCGAATCCGCCCTTCGTCGACCAGCGTCGCATAGCCGCGCGTGTCGCGTTGTTCGCGCACCACGTCCTTGCGGCCCGACGTCCGGTGGCGCTTGGCGGCGGCTGCGTGGGGGTTCTTGGCGGCGGCGGCCATCTCGGTCTCGCGGCGGGCGGTGCGTTCGGCCTCGCGCGCGGCGATGTCGCGCTCGCGATTCGCCGCGCGGGCCTCCAGCCGACTGGCCATCAGCGTTTCGCGCTCGCTGGCCCGCGCCTCGCGCGCCTTCGCCCGCGCGGCGGCGCGTTCTTCCAGACTGTCATTGGTACGGATGCGCAAACCGCCTTTGGCGGGCGTCACGCCCCAGCTGTCATCGACCAATTCCGGCTCCCTCCCGATACGAGGCGGTCGTCTATAGCGGCGGGGTCATGCGCGACCAGAGGGATTGATCGTGGAGGCGAGGCAACCGGTGGACAATCCGCTGGTTATTGATCCAGACTAGAAAAATGGGAGGATGCGATGAACCCGATGCTCGACCCCGACCTGATCGAATATATGGACGACCAGACCCTGCTAGCCGCCTTTACCCTGGCCACGGGCGCGGGCGACCGCGAGGACATCGCCGCGATCGGCGCCGAGATGGCCCGCCGCCATCTGGCACCGCCCGCGCCGCTTTCCGGTCTGACGGGCCGGGGCGGGATCAGGTCTACACCCTTGACCGTCTGATCGCCTTTGCAGCCGCTTACCGCCGGATATACCGGAAATACCACACCTCATGCCCCTGGCGCCGCGCCTTGCGTTCGTAGCGGGTTTCGGGCCAGTCGGCGGGGCGGGTCAGGAAGTCGGTCGGCGTGCGCGCCTGCCAGGCAAAGTCTTCCCGCGCGTTCATGATCATCATCGACCAGTGGCAATAGGTCGGATCGTCGGTGCCGAGGCGGAACTCGCCCCCCGATTTCAGCTTGCGCGCGATGGTGTCGAGCGGGCCGTGGTTCATCATCCGCCGCTTGGCGTGGCGCGCCTTGGGCCAGGGATCGGGGTGGAGCAGATACACGCGGTCCAGGCTGGCATCGGGCAGCCGCTCGATCACCTCCAGCGCGTCGCCCATGTGGAGGCGGACATTGGAGAGGTCGCGGTCGCGGATATGGCCCAGCGCGCCGACCACGCCGTTCAGGAACGGCTCGCAGCCGATGAAGCCGGTGCCGGGTGTCGCCTCGGCCTGACCCGCCAGATGCTCGCCCGCGCCGAAGCCGATCTCGACCTGTAGCGGGCGGTCGTCGCCGAACAGCCGCATGGCGTCGAGCGGTCCATCCTCGGGCACGCTGAGGCCGGGCAGCATATCCTCGACCAGCGCGGCCTGGCCCTGGCGCAGCTTGTGGCCCTGTCGCCGACCGTAAAGGCGGCGGATCGTCGTCGGATCGTTCATCGCCGGGCCCTTAGCGCGGGGAGGGAGGGGAGCCAAGGCCGGGCTCGCTCGTTGGCGGGGGACGATGGAACAGAATGAAGGCGCGTCTGGGGGCACGGCGCAAAAGGCGGCCGATGCCAAGGATCTTCACCGGGCCGTGCGCGAGGCGGGGGAGAGTGAACTCGACCGTCCGGCGGGCGCGCTGTTCTGGTCCGGGCTGGCGGCGGGGATCGCGATCCACAGTTCGCTGATCGCCGAGGGGGCGCTCCATGCCGGACTGCCCGATGCGCCGTGGCGCGGACTGGTCGCGTCCTTCGGCTATCCGGTCGGCTTTCTGGTCGTGATCCTGGGGCGGATGCAGTTGTTCACCGAAAGCACCATCACCGCGATGCTGCCGCTGGTGACCAGGCCATCGGGCTGGGCCTTGCGGCGGACGTTGCGGCTTTGGGGGATCGTCCTGCTCGCCAATCTGATCGGCACCGCGCTGGCGGCGGCGATGGTCGCGGGCGGGGCGCTGGGCAATGCCGAGATTCGCGAGGCGATGGTTTCGGTTTCGGCGCGCATCCTGGATCTGGGCGGGTGGGAAACGTTCGTGAACGCGATCCCCGCCGGGTTCCTGATCGCGGTGGTCGCCTGGATATTGCCCAATGGCCGCACCCAGGCCTTCTGGATCATCCTGGCGATCACCTATGTCATCGCCATCGCCGGGTTCAGCCATTCGATCGTCGGCGCGGACGAGACCTTCCTCCTGCTGTTCACCGGACAGGTCACGCTGGAGCGGGCGCTGTTCGGGCTGCTGATGCCTGCGATCCTCGGCAACCTGATCGGCGGGGCGGGGCTGTTCACCCTGCTCGCCCATGGCCAGGTACAAGGCGAAACGCGGGATTAGGGGGATGACATGGAGTTGATCCTAGCCGAGCCCCTCTCCTTCAGGGGATCGCGGCAAAACCCGCCAGACCACCCCGGCGAAGGCCGGGATCCCGTTGGGGGAGGCGTTGGTAAGCCGCTCCCATCGCGACGTCACTGGACCCCGGCCTTCGCCGGGGTGGTGCGTGAAAAGGACCGGACGCTGATCTTTCGCAACGATCCCCTGTAGGGGGGATCAACTCCATATCGATCCGGCTTTAAAAAACGAAAAAGGGGAGCCGGAGCCCCCCTTTTCCTTTTGCCGATGATGATCGGATCAGGCGACGGCGGCCTTGATCCGGTCGACCAGGTCGGTCTTTTCCCAGGTGAACAGCGCGCCTTCCGCCTCGCGGCCGAAGTGACCGTAAGCGGCGGTCTTCGAATAGATCGGCGCGTTGAGCTTGAGATGTTCGCGAATGCCCTTGGGCGTCAGGCGGACCAGCTTGGGCAGTGCGGCCTCCAGCTTGGCTTCCTCGACGGTGCCGGTGCCGTGCAGGTCGACATAGACCGACAGCGGTTCGGCGACGCCGATCGCATAGGAAAGCTGGATGGTGCAGCGCTTGGCCAAGCCCGCCGCGACGACGTTCTTGGCGAGGTAGCGCGCGACATAGGCGGCCGAGCGATCGACCTTGGTCGGGTCCTTGCCGCTGAACGCGCCGCCGCCATGCGGAGCCGCACCACCATAGGTGTCGACGATGATCTTGCGACCGGTCAGGCCGGCATCACCGTCCGGGCCGCCGATTTCGAACAGGCCGGTCGGGTTGACGTAGATCTGCTTGTCGTCGGGCAGCCAGCCCTCGGGCAGGATGTCGGTCAGGACCGACTTCACATAGTCGCGAAGCTTGGCCTGGCCCGCCTCGTTCGACAGTTCGGCGGAATGCTGGGTCGACACGACGATCGCGGTCGCGCCGACGGGCACGCCGTTCTCATAGCGCAGGGTGACCTGGCTCTTGGCGTCGGGCTCCAGGAAGGGTGCCGCGCCGGAGTGGCGGTCGGCGGCCATCTTTTCCAGGATCTTGTGGCTGTAATAGAGGGTGGCGGGCATCAGGCCGGGCGTCTCGTCGGTCGCGTAACCGAACATGATGCCCTGGTCGCCCGCGCCTTCGTCCTTGTTGCCGCTTTCGTCCACGCCCATCGCGATGTGCGCCGACTGAGCGTGCAGGTTGTTCGAGAAGTCGAAGGTCTGCCAGTGGAAGCCGGACTGCTCGTAACCGATGCGCTTGACGGTATCGCGCACGGTCTGCTCGATCTCCTCCAGCGCGCCTTCGGCCCACTGGTCGTTCTCGAACACGCCCTTGCAGCGGATTTCACCCGCCAGCACGACCTTGTTGGTGGTGGTCAGCGTTTCGCACGCGATGCGTGCTTCGGAGTCCTTGGACAGGAACAGGTCGACGATCGCGTCGCTGATCTGGTCGGCGACCTTGTCGGGGTGACCTTCGGAAACCGATTCCGAGGTGAAGATGTACGAGTTCCGCATTCCCGTCCTCATAAGGATATAAAGATAGCTTTATATGCCCTCTAGCGACCGCGACGGCGGATGGCAACGGCGATCGCGGCCAGCGCCATGGCGATGGCCAGCGCCATGATATTGCCGATCCGGGAGAAGAGGGTAGGGGCCAGCGCGACCGGCAACGCCGCCTGCGCCGCGCCAGCGGTGAGGTGAGGCACCTTGGCGATCAACCGGCCATCGGCGGCGATGATCGCGGAGATACCTGTCGGGGTGGCGCGTAGAACCGGAAGCCCTTCCTCGATCGCGCGCATCCGGGCTTGGGCCAGATGCTGTGGCGGTCCCCAGCGGCCGAACCAGGCGTCGTTGGAGGGATTGAAGAGCAGACGCGGGCGATGCGCCTTGTCCACCACCTGGCCCGAGAAAATGATCTCGTAGCAGAGCTGTACCCCGACCGCCCCGAAGCCGGGTACAGGCAGGTCACGCGGGCCGGGGCCGGGGGTGAAGTCCATGTCGCCGGGGACCAGCCGTGCCAGACCCAGCGGCTTGAGCAGCCACGGCATGGGCAGATACTCGCCATAAGGCACGAGATGCGCCTTGTCGTAGCGACCGGTGATCCGCGCTCGCGGGGAGATCGCGAAGACGCTGTTGGTCGCGCTGGTCACGCGCGCCCGATCGGGTGAGAAATACAGCGCGGTGCCGCCGACCAGCGCGGTGTCGCGTGGGCCCAGCACCCCCGCGATCCGGCGGCGGGTCCATTCGGGTGGCGCATAGTTGAATCCGAAATAGGCCCATTCGGGATAGCCGTCCTCGATCATGTCGCGCACCACGCCCTCGGGCCAGACGACGAGGCGCGGGCGCGGGCCGGGCGTGCCCGACAATCGCTCCAGCCGGTCGAGCATCAGGGGGCCGTCGCTCTGGCCGCGCTGGTCCTGCCCGATATTGGGCTGGACGACGCGGACCAGCGGCGCGTCGGGTGCGGGATCGGGCGCGCGGGTGAGGGGGGCGGACAGCGCGGCGATCCCGCAGGCGGGGACCATCACCGCCGCCAGATGCCAGCGTCGCAGCATCGCCAGCCAGATCGCGCCCGCCAGCACCACCGTCAGCCCCGACAGCGCATAGGTGCCGACAAGCGCGCTGACCCGCGCTACGCCGATCACCGGAAGCCAGACGACCGACAGCGGGTCCCAGGCATAGCCGGTGAACAGCCGCGCTCGCAGATATTCGGTGGCGATCCATGCGGCCCCGAAGATCAGCACATAAGCCGCATCGGGGGCGGCATCGCGGCGTTTCCCGCGAAATCGCCATGCCACGCCCGCCGCCGCCATGGGGAAGATCGCCAGATACAGCGCCAGCCCGACCGCCGCGAAATAGCCGAGTACCGGCGGCATCTTGTCCTGAAAGTCGAAGGCGTGCTGGAACCAGTTGTTGTTGACGGTGAAGTGCCCGACGCCGAACGCCCATCCCCGCCACAGCGCGCCCCGGATGTTCGGCGCATCCTGCACGAGCGCCAGCAGGACGATCAGCCCCGCGATGGACAGCGGCCACAGGTCGAGCGGCGCGAAGCCGCAGGCGGCGACGGCCCCGGCGATCAGGGCGATAAGAGCGGGATAGCGGGTCACGGGCGCAGGATATGGCGCGTGGCTGTGACAGGAGCAATGCGGGATGTGCGGCTATGCCCCTGCACCATGCTGCCCATGGTCCCCCTCCCCAAGCTGTGCTTGGGGAGGGGGACCGCCCGGCAAAGCCGGGTGGTGGAGGGGCATAGCCGCGAGAGGTGGAAAAAACCGCCCCCAGACCCTAGCTTCCTTTCATGACCCTACGCCCCTTCCACCTCGCCTTCGCGGTCCACGATCTGGCCGCCGCCCGCCAATTCTACGGCGAAGTTCTGGGCTGCCCCGAAGGCCGATCCAGCGACCACTGGATCGACTTCGACCTGTTCGGCCACCAGATCGTCGCGCATCTCGACCCCGACGCGAAGCCGGTCGCGGTGGAGAATGCGGTCGATGGTCATCAGGTGCCCGTCCCCCATTTTGGCGTGGTCCTCACCATGCCCGACTGGGAAAAGCTGGCCGCGCGGGTGGAGGCGGCGGGCATCGCCTTCGGCATCGCGCCCTATGTTCGCTTCAAGGGGCAGCCCGGCGAGCAGGCGACGATGTTCTTCCGCGACCCCAGCGGCAATGCCCTGGAGTTCAAGGCCTTCGCCGATGATTCGATGTTGTTCGCCACGGAGATGACCGCATGAGCGCGCCCATCTCCCTCGATATCCCGCACCAGCTCGGCAAGGCGGGGGTGCGCGAACGGCTGGACGGCGGCATCGGCAAGATCGGCAAGCTGATCCCCGGCGGCGCCACGGTCGAGCATCGCTGGGACGGCGACACGATGCACTTCACCATCGGCGCGATGGGCCAGTCGATCGGCGCGCAGGCCACCGTCTATGACGACAAGGTTCATGCGGTGGTGAACCTGCCCGCCTTCCTGTCGCTCTTTTCCAGCCAGTTGGAGGCGGTGATCCGGTCGGAGGCGCCGAAGCTGTTGAAGTAAGGGCGCGTCATGCACCCGCTAAAGGGGGAAAAGGGGGGTATATGGCGATTCACACTTGGTGGCTCTTCGTCGGGGCGGTCTTTCTGGTGTCCGGGACGCCCGGCCCGAACATGCTGCACATCATGACCCGCTCGGTCGATATGGGGTTGCGGCGCAGCGTCGCCGCCATGGCCGGGTGCCTGAGCGCGGTGGTGATCGTCCTGGCCGCTTCGGCTGCGGGCCTCACCACCCTGTTGCTGGCATTGCCGGGGGCGTTCGAGGTGATCCGCTATGCGGGCGTCGCCTATCTGCTGTTCCTGGGCGTCAAGGCGTGGCGGGCGAATGTCGCACCCGTCGATGTCGGTGACGCGCCGATCGTGCCGAGTCTGTCGCGGCTGGCGGTCTTTCGCGGTGGTTTCCTGATCGGGATCAGCAATCCCAAGCTGATCCTGTTTGCGGTCGCCTTCCTGCCGCAGTTCATCAATCCCGCCAGGGCGCAGGTGCCGCAGTTCGCGATCCTGGTCGCGACCTTCGCGGTGATCGAGGCATTCTGGTACGCCGTCTATGCGTTCGGCGGGCGTTCGCTGTCGCGCTATATGAGCAGGCCGATGGTGAAGCGGGCGTTCAACCGGGTGACCGGCGTCATCTTCATGGGCTTCGGCCTGGCGCTCCTGAAGGTTAAGCCCGCCTGAGCGGGTCAGGGGGCGAGCAGGATCCTCGCCCCCGAAGCCTGCCGCCGAGTCACCGGGCGGCGCTGACCTTCCACACCACATTGCCCACATCGTCCGCGACGAGCAGCCCGCCCGTCTTGTCGACGATCACGCCCACGGGCCGTCCCTGTGCCTCGCCCTTGGCGTTGAGGAAGCCGCCGACCACCTCGACCGGCTTGGCATTGGCGACGGGGAAGTTGTTCGCGCCGAACGGCACGAACACCACCTTATAGCCCGAGGCGGGCTTGCGGTTCCAAGAGCCATGCTCGCCGATAAAGGCCCCCTTGGCGAACCGGTCGCCCAGCCTGGCCCCCTTCGAGAAGGTCAGGCCCAGCGCCGCGACATGCGGCCCCAGCGCATAGTCGGGACGCTTCACATATTGCTGGAGCGCGGGGTTGGCGGGCTCGACCCGCGTGTCGGGATAGCCGCCCCAATAATACCAGGGCCAGCCGAAATGGTCGCCGAATTCGACCTGGGTCAGATAGTCGGGCGCCAGGTCGGAGCCCAGCATGTCGCGCTCGTTGACCACGGTCCACAACCGGCCATTGCCCGGATTGATGGCCATGCCGTTCGGATTGCGCAACCCCGCCGCATAGATCCGCCAGTTCTTGTCCTTGGGCCAGACCTGGAGGATGGCGGCACGGTATTTTTCGGCGTCCATGCCGTTCTCGGCGATGTTGCTCGACGATCCGACCGAGACGAACAACGTCTGCCCGTCGCCCGACGCGATCACGTTGCGCGCCCAGTGATTGCCCGCCGGATTGAGCGGCACGACCTTTTCGGGCCTGGCGGTGATCTTCGTCTCTCCCTCGCGATAGGGCACGCGGACCAGCGCGTCGGTGTCGGCGATGTAGAGTTGCCCGTCGAACAGCACCATGCCGAAGGGCGAGTTGAGCCCGGTCATGAACGGCGTCTTCACGTCCGCCACGCCGTCGCCATCGGTATCGCGGAGCAAGGTGATGCGGTTGGCCGACGGCACCGCCGCACCCGCGCGCCCGAGGAAGAAGTTCATCACCCGCTGCACCAGCCCGGCGCTGGGGCGGGGCGGCGAGTTCGTCTCGGCGACCAGCACGTCGCCATTGGGCAGTTCGTACAGCCAGCGCGGATGGTCGAGCCCGGTGGCGAAGGACCGAATGGTCAGGCCCTGCGCCACGCTCGGCTTCGCCCCATTCGTCCAGCCCACGGGCTTGGCGATGTTGACGGTCGGAATGACCTGCTCGCGCGGGGCCTGGATCGTCGGTTGGCGTCCGGCCACCTGATCGACGCTCAACCGCGCCTGATCGGGCCAGGCGAGCCAGGCGAAGACGGCGACACCGACCAGAACGAAAATGGCCAGCAGGATCAGGACATGTTTGCGCATGGCGCGAAACTAGGCCGATGCCGGCGTGGGGGGAAGGGGGCCCTGCGCAAATCTCGCACTGGCACCGAAACGATATTTCCGACATTCTGCGGAGGGCGTGGGCAAGGCTTGGGAGGGCATGACATGCGCATGGGGATATGGAGCCGGGGGATCGCGATCCTTTCGTTGGTGGTGGCGGCAATTCCGGGGGCGGCGCAGGATCGCGACTCGCCCAAGGGATCGCCGGGGCGGGATGTCGTCGTTCAGGGCGAGAGGCTGCCGAGCCCCCAGGCCCCGCCGCCACCGGGCATCACGGTGCAGAGCGACCGGATCGTCAACCGCACGCTCGATGAAAAGGCGCAGATGTTCGTCCGCTGTGCGCCCTTCTTCCCGCCCAAGGTTCTGCGTCGCGCGATCGATGGTCAGCCCAACAGGCCGACGACCCTGCTCGCGATGGACAGCTTCATCCGTGCCAATCAGGCCTGCTGGCCCGACATGCCGTCACCGCCCTTGCCTCCGCCGCCCGATCTGGCGAGTTGCTGGCAGGTCTATACCGTCACGGGCCTGCCGGTGTGCCGCAGCAATTATGACCGTGGCGCGGTGTTGGAAGCGGCGATCGCGCGATTCGCCCCTGACGCGGCCCTGACGGCGCAGGAGGTCGACGAACCGGCGGCGATCGCCCGTCTGGAGGCGCGCGAGAAGCAGCGGTTGCTCTTCGCCTATATGGACGAAAAAATCCGGGCGCAGGTCACGCAATGCCTGGTTCGTGCGGAGCCGGAGGAAACCACACGGATGGTGCGTGCGCATGGCGATGCGGCGTTACAGACCCAATATGTCTATCGCATCCTCGACCGGGCCAGACATTGCCTGGGCAATCCCGAGCGGATCGAGGTCGAGCCGCTGTTTTTCCGTTACGCGCTGACCGACGCCTTTTATCGCTGGGTCGTGGCGGTGCGCGACGTGGACTCGCTGCTTCCCGCCGCCTGACCATGGCGGCCGCCGGTGCCACAGGGGAGCGCACCGGCGGCCTTCGATGGCGCGAATGTCAGGGAGGTTATTCACGCTATCGATTCTTGAAACTGGCAATTCCTCGTGCCCGCTTCGCTCTGAAGGGATTTACGATGCTCCAAGGCGACGCCTATGCACTGGCACGCTTCATATCGCGCGTCGTTCACTCACGCTAACGCATCGGAATGGCTAGTGTGATCGAGCGAGTGATTTGCCATCGGCGCTTGTCGATCGAGCCGGATGACATCGACCCGACCCGAGCCCCTTCCCGGAAGGAGAGGGGTGGATCAGCCTGATATCATCGCGCTCTGAACCGTTCGCACCATATCATATCGGTCCAGCCCCGGACCGTAACCATCGACCGTGACCCGCTCCGTCTGGAAGCCCAAGCGGGCGTAGAAGCCTTCGCTGTGCTGGCTGGTGTCGAGGTGCACTTGGGCGACGCCCGGCATCTCCGCCGCAGTGTGCAGCCGGGCCTGCGTCAGAAGGCGACCCAGGCCCTGGCGGTGGATGACCTGAAACGCCCATTCCGCCGCGTGGCGTTCGAGGAAACGCACGAAATCCGCCCGCTCTGACGGCGCGAAGAAACCGGGCGTGTTGCCGTCGAACAGCGCCAGGCACGCATCCCGGTCCGCCGCCCGATAGGCGCGGATAACGTCCTCCGACATGGTTTCGGTCAATCGACTTCGGACGCCACCGCCGGATGCAGGCGCAGGCGATGGATGCGGCGTTCGTCCGCTTCGGTCACCTCGATCCGCCAGCCGCTGGGATGGTCGATACAGGTGCCGGTCGGGGGAACCTGACCCGCGAGCACGGCGGTTAGGCCGCCCAGCGTGTCGACATCGTCCTCGGCCTCTTCGAGCGCGGGATCGACCGCGCGGCCGACTTCTTCCAGGCTGACCCGCGCATCCGCGTCCCAGGCCCCGCCGTCGAGCGGCACGAGCAGCGCCTGTGGCGCGTCGTCATGCTCGTCCTCGATCTCGCCGACGATTTCCTCGATCAGATCCTCGATGGTGACGAGGCCCTCGGTGCCCGAATATTCGTCCAGCACCACCGCCAGATGCACCCGCTTCTGGCGCATATCGGCGAGCAGATCGAGCGCGCCGCGCGACATGGGGACATAGAGCGGATCGCGGATCAGCCCGGAAATCGTCTCGGGATGCGCGGCCCCGGTCGCCAGGATGTTGAAGACGTCCTTGATATGGACCATCCCGATGATCGAATCGAGCGTCTCGCGATAGACGGGCAGGCGGCTATGCCCCGCCTCCGCGAAGATCTGGACCAGATGGTCGAAGGTCGTCCGCTCCTCGACCGCGATGATGTCGGCGCGGGGCACGCCCACGTCACCGGCATCGCGCTCGCCGAAATGGAGCAGGTTGCGGACCATCTGCCGCTCCAGCGGGGTCAGGTCGCCCTTGGCGTCGGGGCCCGGATCGCCCTCATGCCGGTCGATCGCGTCTTCCAGCTGGTCGCGCAGGGATTCTTCGTGCTCGCCGCCGAAGATCAGGCTTTTCAGCCCGCGCCATATACTGGATTCGTTGGAGTCACCGTTGCCGGTGCTGCTACTGGGGCCGTCGGCCATCGGGGGGTGTCAGTCCTCGCGTACGTGATAGGGGTCGTCGATGCCGAGGCTGGCCAGCGCGTCGCGTTCGATCGCTTCCATCGCCTCCGCCTCGTCATCGTCCATATGGTCATAGCCTAGCAGATGCAGAACGCCATGCACCAGAAGATGAGTCGCATGCGTTTCGGTCGCGATGCCACGCTCGGCGGCCTCCGCGACGCAGACGCCATGGGCCAGCACGATGTCGCCCAGCAGAACCTCGCCATCGTCCGAATTCTGCGTCACCGTCTCGATCAGGTCGGGCTGGACCATGGGGAAGGACAGGACGTTGGTCGGCTTGTCCTTCTGCCGATATTGGCGGTTCAGCGCATGCACCTCGTCATCGCTGGTCAGCCGGACCGAAATCTCGATCGTCGCGGGCGTGGTCAGCAGCGGCCCATGCGGCGTCCGCTCGATCGCGGCGCGGGCGGCGCGGGTGGCAAGCGCGGTCCACTGGTCCTCGTCCCCGGACCAGGGCTCTTCATGGATCAGCGCAATCTCGATCATCGGAGCCTTTCAGGGAATAGGGAGCGGGCAAGGTGAAAATCGCCGCCCCCTAACAACAGTTCCACCGTTACGCCATCGAAAGCAGGGTCAGGCGTTGGGCCCCTCATAGGCATCGACGATCCGGCCGACGATCGGGTGGCGGACCACGTCGGCGGCGGTGAAGCGGCTCATCGCGATGCCCTCCACCCCCTCCAGGCGGCGAACCGCATCCGCCAGGCCGGAGGCGGCGACACCGCCGGGCAGGTCGACCTGGTTGGGATCGCCGCAGATGACCATGCGGCTGTTCTGGCCGAAGCGGGTCAGGAACATCTTCATCTGCGCAGGCGTGGTGTTCTGCGCCTCGTCGAGGATGACGAAGGCATCGGCCAGCGTCCGGCCACGCATGAAGGCGATCGGCGCGATCTCGATCTCACCGCTGGCGATGCGCCGTTCCACCTGCTCGGCGGGGAGGCAGTCATAGAGCGCGTCGTAGAGCGGGCGGAGATAGGGATCGACCTTCTCCTTCATGTCGCCGGGCAGGAAGCCCAGCCGCTCGCCTGCCTCGACCGCCGGGCGCGACAGGATCAGCCGCTGGACCGAGCCGGTGATGAGCTGCGCCACCGCCTGCGCCACCGCGACATAGGTCTTGCCGGTGCCGGCGGGCCCGAGCGCGAAGATCATGTCGTTCGACACGAGCTGCTTCATATAATGCGCCTGGGCCGGGGTGCGCGGCACGATCGTCTTCTTGCGCGTGCGGATCATGATCGGCGGGGCGGAGGTGCGTTCCGCGCTCAGGATACCGTCGAGCGTCGGTTCGGACGCCATCGCGATCGAGGCGTCGACCAGTCCGGTATCCACCTCTTCCCCCCGCTGGATACGGGCGTACAGGTCGTTCAGCACGTCGCGGGCCAGGCCGACCTGCTCGGCGGTTCCCTCCAGCCCCACCCGGTTGCCGCGTGCGGTGATGTAGACGCCCAGTCGATTTTCCAACGCGACCAGATTGCGGTCATATTGGCCGAACAGCTGCGCCAGCACTTGCGGCTTGTCGAAGCTGAGTTCCGCCCGGCTGCGTTCACCGGCCTGGGCGGGGAGGGGCTTGCGGCTCATGCGGTCCTTTCACCGTCTGTGGTTGCCACCAAGATGGGGGCGACGGGATCGGAACGCCAGCGAAATTGCATGACATAGGTGTGACGGCGGAAGGTTTTTGGCGCGCGGAGGCGCAGAGGGCGCAGAGAAGAAGAGCCCACCCTCGCGATCGGGAGACCTTCTTCTACCTCCGCGCTCTCTGCGCCTCCGCGCGATCAAAGGAAAATGGTTCACGCGAAGCCGCGAAGGCGCAAAGATGGTACGCCCGGCTGCGCACTGTGTCCATCAGCCTCCGGTCGCCTCAAAGTCTTCCGGCTGCGATGACGAGATGCATCATCCGCAAATGCAGCGCCTTTGCGCCTTCGCGTGAACAAAATCTTTGGCGTGGGCTTCGACTTCGCTCAGCCTGAACGGAGGAAAGGAAGGGGCTTACGCCGCCTCGCGGATCTTTGCCTGTCCGGTCAGCGAGTTGGGTCCGGCCGCGACCAGTTCTACCTCGACCAGGTCGCCGATCCGGTGGTCGCCGATCAGATGGACCGACTGGAGCCAGGGCGACTTGCCGAGCATCTGGCCGGGCAGCTTGCCGCGCCGTTCGATCAACACGGTGCAGGTCCGCCCGACGCTGGCGGCGTTGAACGCGTGCTGGTCGCGGTTGAGCGCCGCTTGCAGGCGCTGGAGTCGGTCGTCCATCACCTCCGCCGGAACCTGGTCCGCCATGGTCGCCGCCGGGGTGCCGGGGCGGGGGGAATATTTGAAGCTGAACGCCTGGGCATGACCCATCGCATCGACCAGGCTCAGCGTGTCGGCGAACTCCGCCTCGGTTTCGCCGGGGAAGCCGACGATGAAATCGCCCGACAGCGCGATGTCGGGCCGCACCGCCCGAACGCGGTCGATCAGCCGCATATAGCTGTCGCGACTATGCTGGCGGTTCATCGCCTTCAGGATGCGGTCATTGCCCGACTGGACCGGCAGATGCAGGAAGGGCATCAGGCTCTCGACATCGCGGTGCGCGTCGATCAGCCCCTGCGTCATGTCGTTGGGGTGGCTGGTCGTATAGCGGATGCGGTGCAGCCCCGGAATCCGGTCCAACTCGCGGATCAGGCCGTGCAGGCCGCGATCGTCCGCATCGTTCCAGGCGTTGACGTTCTGGCCCAGCAGCGTGATCTCACGCGCGCCCGCATCGACCAGCGCCTTGGCCTCGTCGACGATCGCGGCGAAGGGACGGCTGACCTCCGCGCCGCGCGTATAGGGCACCACGCAATAGGTGCAGAATTTGTCGCAGCCTTCCTGCACCGTCAGAAAGGCGGACGGGTTCACCTTGCGACGACCGGGCAGGTGGCCGAACTTCGACTCGACCGGCATGTCCGTGTCGAGCGCCGCCTCGCCCGCCGCCGCCTTGGCGACGAGTGCGGGCAGGTTGTGATAGGCCTGCGGTCCGACGACCACGTCCACCTTGGCGCGACGGACGATCTCCGCGCCCTCGGCCTGTGCGACGCAGCCCGCGACCGCGATCATCGGCTTGCGGCCCTGCTCGCCGGCGTCCTTGCGCAGGCGGCCGATCTCCGAATAGACGCGCTCGGTCGCGCGCTCGCGGATATGGCAGGTGTTGAGCACGACCAAGTCGGCGGCACCGGCATCATCGGTCGACGACAGGCCTTGCGCGGCCATCAACTCGGCCATGCGCTCGCCGTCATAGACGTTCATCTGACAGCCGAAGGACTTGACGTGAAAGGTCTTGGGGGATGCGGGCATGACGCGCCCCTTATCGCAAATCGGGCCGCGTCGCCAGCACCCGGCAATCCGTCGTCCCGCGCGTCAGGACGCGGCGATCCGCGCGCGTGCCTCCGCCGCCATGGCCTTGCGGTCGGGAAAGTCGGCGGGGTCGAAGGGGGCTAGATAGTGGAGCGTCACGATGAACCGCCCCGGTCGGCGCAACACCCGCTTGGCATGGGCATCGCCCGCATCCTCGCCCAGCCACGCCAGATCGGCGGCCGCCGCGCCATAGTCGATCCGTACCGGCTGCACCCGGATGCCGGGGACCGGCGGGACGAGCGCGGCGAACAGGGCGGGCTTGAAGGGCAGGAGCGACAGATCGTCGCCGGTCGTGCCCTCGGGAAAGATCGCCAAGGGCTGTCCCTCGGTCAGCGCCGCGCGGATCGTCGCCACCTGATCGCCGACGCCCAGCCGGTCGCCGCGCTCGACGAAGAGGGTGCGGTTGAGGCTCGCCAGCCAGCCGATCAGCGGCAGGCTCGCCACCTCCGCCTTGGCGACGAAGCGCGCGCCCGACGTGCCCGCCAGCAGAAGAATATCGAACCAGCTCAGGTGATTGGCCGCGATCACCGCATCGCGGGTCAGCGGCTGGCCGACCACCCGGATATCCGCGCCCAGAATGACGGCCACCCGCCGCAGGAACCGGCGCGGCCAGGGCGAGTCCCGCCCCAGCGCCCGCCACGCGCCGTGCAGCGCCAGCGCGACCAGCAAGGTGCCGATAATGCAAGAAAGGCGACCTGCTGCGCGCAGGCCGCCTTTACGGTCGGCGTCGATCGAGGCGGCGACCGCCGCCATCAGTTCTTGCGGTCGAGGCTGACGCCGTAAAGCTCCATCCGGTGGTCGACCAGGCGGAAGCCCAGCTTTTCGGCGATCGCCTTTTGCAGTTGCTCCAGTTCGGGATCGACGAACTCGATCACACGGCCCGTCTCGACATCGATCAGATGGTCGTGATGTGCTTCGGGCGAGGGTTCGTAGCGGGCGCGGCCATCGCCGAAATCATGGCGGTCGAGGATGCCCGCCTCTTCGAACAGGCGGACCGTGCGGTACACCGTCGCGATCGAGATGCCCGGATCGATCTTGGCGGCGCGCTCATAGACCTTTTCCACATCGGGATGGTCCTCCGCTTCCGACAGGACGCGGGCGATCACGCGGCGCTGTTCGGTGATGCGCAGTCCTTTTTGTGCGCACAGCGCTTCGAGATCGATTTTGCGGGCCATGGTAACGTGTAACTCCTCGGGCTGATCCCCTCTCTACGCGCAAAGCACTATTGCGAAAAGGGGATAGCGACTCGCAATAACCCGGAAACTGTGATCGGGTCAGCCGATGGCTCGGGAATAGGTGTGGGCGTCGTAATGCCGCCCGTCCGCGCCCTTGTAATAATTGCGCCGTTCGCCGCATTTCTCAAAGCCGTGCGCGGTATAGAACAGCACGGCCGGATTGTTCGACCGGACCTCCAGATGCAGCGTGACCACCCCGCGCGCGGCGCAGTCGGCGACGACCATGCGGACCAGCGCGCTGGCGATGCCGCTGCGGCGGTGATCGGGCGCGACGCCGAGCAGCAGCAATTCCGCCTCGTCCATCACCGAGCGGGTCAGGGCGAAGCCCACCGCGTCGCCGCCCGCCTCCGCGATCAGCAGGTGAATGCCCGGCATCGCCATCACGCCGAGCAATTGCGCGCGGGTCCACGCCTCTCCCCATTGCGGGTCGAAGGCGGCGGCCATGACCTGTTCGACGACCCCGGCATCACGCGCATCGCCGCCGCGCAGTGTCAGGCTGAGGCTGG
Organism: Sphingomonas sp. 2378; assembly: GCF_038084995.1. Taxonomy (NCBI): domain Bacteria; kingdom Pseudomonadati; phylum Pseudomonadota; class Alphaproteobacteria; order Sphingomonadales; family Sphingomonadaceae; genus Sphingomonas; species Sphingomonas sp. 2378. Next base: position 12,919 of record NZ_JAXCMJ010000044.1, on the reverse strand, counting down.
CCATCAGGCGGCGAGCCCCGGCGGCGTGATCCCGCCGGGCAGCTTGGCGTCGGGCGCGCGGCCATAGACGGGGCGGGGGGGCAGGTCGGTCAGGGCGGCGGGCAGGCGCCACGCCTCCGCCGCATCGGGCAACGCCTCGACCACGGGCAGGTCGGCTTGCAGCGGGGTCAGCCAGCGCACACCGTTGCCGACCGCCGTCCGCCCGTCGAGCGCTGCCAGCGCCGCATCGGGCTTCATCGACGCGAAGAGGGAGAGCGGGGTCAGGTCACGCGCGAAAGCCTGTACGAAGACCTCGCCATGTCCGCCCTCCAGCACGACCGAGACACTTTCGTCCGGCGCGTCCGCGAAAAAGGCGGCGGCGACCAGCGCCAGCGAATTGTAGCCCGACGCGCTCGCCCCCCAACCCAGTGCCAGCCCGCGCGCGGCGGCGATGCCCACGCGGATGCCGGTGAAGCTGCCGGGGCCGCAATCGACCAGGATGCGCTCTGCCCGTCCGCCATCCGGCAGGTCGGCGATCATCGGCACCAGCTTTTCGGCATGGCCGCGCCCGACCACGTCATGCGCGCGGGCGATCACCCGGCCGCCGTCGAGCAGGGCGACCGAGCAGGCGGCGGTGGCGGTGTCGATGACCAGCGTGCGCAAGGTGCGGCTCAGACGATTCGGTTGGCTTGTTCGAACGCCAGGCGCGGATTGCGCGGGTGAAGCGTGCTGCGGTCGCCATAGCCGATGGTCGCGATGAAGTTGGACCGCACGCCCGGCTGATCGGCGAAGAAGGCCTTGTCCACCGCACCCTGATCGAAGCCCGACATCGCGCCGGTATCCAGCCCCAGCGCCCGTGCCGCGAGGATCAGATAGGCCCCCTGGAGCGAACTGTTGCGAAAGGCCGAGGCCTCGCGCAATTCGGTATTGCCGTCGAACCAGCTCTTGGCATCGACATGCGGGAATAGCTGCGGCAGATATTCGTGGAAATTCACGTCCATGCCGATGATGACCGTGGCGGGCGCGGCGCGAATCTTCTCCGCATTGCTGCCGCTGGCGCAATCGGCCAGCTTGTCCTTGGCCTCCTGGCTCAGGCACCAGACCAGCCGCGCGGGGCTCTGGTTGGTCGAGGTCGGGGGCATCTTCATCAGGTCCCAAAGCGCCCGGAATTCGTCCTCGCCCACGGGCTTGTCGAGATAATGGTTGAAGGTGCGCCCCTCGCGGAACAGCCGGTCCAGGCTGGCGTCGTCGATCGGGTTCATCAGACGGCCCTCACTTCGGTGACTTCGGGGACGTAGTGGCGGAGCAACTGCTCGATGCCGTTCTTCAGGGTCGCCGACGAAGAGGGGCAACCCGCGCAGGCACCCTGCATCTTCAGATAGACCTTGCCCTTGTCGAAGCCGCGATAGACGATATCGCCGCCGTCATTGGCGACCGCAGGCCGCACGCGCGTGTCGATCAGTTCGCGGATTTGCGCGACGATGTCGGCGTCCTCGGGATCGTCGGCAAAGGCTTCTTCCTCCACCGGCACCGCGAAGTCCGCCGCGCCCTGCTTGAACAGCGGCATCTGTGCCGAGAAATGGTCGAGCAGGATGCCCAGCACATCGGGCTTCACGTCCGACCATTCGGCCCCCGGCGCGATCGTCACCGACACGAAGTCGCGACCGAAGAACACGCCGGTCACGTCGCCCAGATTGAAGATCGCCTCGGCCAACGGGCTGGCCTCGGCTTCCTCGGGGGAGGCGAAGTCGCGGGTCCCGCTGTCCATCACCTTGCGGCCGGGCAGGAATTTCAGCGTCGCCGGGTTGGGCGTGGGTTCGGTCTCGATCAGCATGGCCCCCATGTGGCGCGGGCGGCGGCGGGGATCAAGCGGGACACGGGAAAGGATGCGTTTCTAGCGCGCAACCTGGGGCTGGGCGGTTCGGCAAGATCCTCCCCGCATCGGGGAGGATCGGATCAGATCCGCCCCCGCAACAGCCGCAGCACCGCCCCCGCCACCCATTGCCCCGGCTGTCGCAGCGGGCGGGCGAAGCGGATGCGCAGGACGATCCGCTGCCCTTCGGCGTCGTTGTGGATCTCGTGATCGAAGCTGTCGTCGAAGATCAGCGTCTCGCCCTCCGCCCAGCGGAGGATGCGATCGCGCACGCGCATCCGGGCCCCGCCGTCGCGCGGCACGACCAGTCCGAGGTGACAGGTGATCAGCCCCTTGGTCGCGCCGCGCCGCGTCGGGATATGCGCATTGGGCGCGAGCGAGGCGAAGGCGGCGTCGTACAGGCCGGGGATCGCCCGAAGCGCCGCGAGGGTGCGCGGGCACCCCGCCGCGCGAATGGGCACCGCCCCGCCATCCTGCCAGAGCGGCATCAGGCCGGAGGGCGCCATCGCCACCGCCTCGGCGCGAATCGCGGCCCATTCGCGGCGCAGCCCGGCGGTCCAGGCGAAGTCGCGAACGTCGAGAACGGGATCGGTGGAGGCCAGCGACTGGGACGCGATCAGCCCGTCGAACAGGCGGCCGAACCGGTGGAGCATCGCGCCGCCGGTCGGGGCGGGGACGGGCGGACCTGCGACGGGTTCGGCGGCGGGTGGCGGGACCAGAGTCGCGATACGCTCGACCCGGTCCGAATCGCGCTGAAATCGCCGGGCGGCGGGCATCGGTCCATCGCCATCGGTTTCGCCCGATTCATGCCATATTGTGTCCGATGCCCGACGCCGGGCACCGGCATTCATCGACTTGGTCATCACGTTCCGTACATCCCCGGCCTGCCCCCGCATCCGGGCCTTTGACGGGCCCTTGTCATGCGGGATCAGTGACATCGCCCTAAGCGCATAGTGCGCCCAAATGATGGCGCGGCGGCTGGTGGCGCGGCGCGATCAAGGCGCTTTGGGGCGATTTAGGGGCGGCTGGCGAAGCGGCGGGCCACGGGTTAAGAGGGGGAATGGCGTTTCCGTCCCGCGCAATGCGCTGTCTTGCCCTGCCGGTCCTTCTCGGACTGGCGCTTCCCGTCATCGGTCAGGCTCCCCGGACCGACCGGCCCCAGGACCCATCGGTCCCGCAGGGTATGCCGGTCCCCGCCACCGTGGCGACCGCACCCCAGCCGCAGACGGCGCGCGATCCGCTCGCCCCGTTGCCGCCGATAGCGGGCGTCGACCAGAGCCCGTGGCTCTACAAGGACTCGGACCTGCCGCAGGACAAGGCATGGAAGTTCGGCACCCTGCCGAACGGCCTGCGCTATGCCGTGCGGCGCAACGGCGTGCCGCCGGGGCAGGTGGCGGTCCGGGTGCGGATCGATGCCGGTTCACTCAACGAAAGCGATTCGGAGCGCGGCTTCGCGCATCTGATCGAGCATCTGTCCTTCCGTGGATCGCAGCATGTGCCCGATGGCGAAGCCAAGCGCATCTGGCAGCGGCTGGGCGCGACCTTCGGTTCGGACTCCAACGCCTCCACCACGCCGACCCAGACCGTCTATCAACTCGATCTGCCCGGCGCGACCGAGCAGGGGCTGGACGAAAGCCTGAAGATCCTCGCGGGCATGATGTCCGCCCCCTCCATGACCAACGAGGCGCTGAATGCCGAGCGGCCCGTCGTCCTGGCCGAGCGGCGCGAGCAGCCCGGCCCGCAGGTCCGCTATTCGGACAAGCTGCGCGAGACCTTCTTCGCCGGACAACCGCTCGCCGAGCGCTCGCCGATCGGCCAGCTCAAGACGCTGGAGGCCGCGACGCCCGACAGCGTGCGCGCTTTCCACGACCGCTGGTATCGCCCTGAAAATACGGTGGTGATCATCTCGGGCGATCTCGACCCGCTGCTGTTCGCGCGGCTGGTCGCCAGGAATTTCGGCGACTGGCAGGGCGTCGGCCCCAGGCCGCCCGCCCCCGATTTCGGCAGTCCCAAGGCGGATGCCGCCGTCGCGGGCGCGCTGGTCGAACCGGCGATGCCGCCGGTGGTGGCGATGGCGGTGCTGCGTCCCTGGAAATATCAGGACGATACCGCGATCTTCAACCAGAAGCGGATGGTCGACATGGTCGCCGCGCGCCTCATCAGCCGCCGTCTGGAAAATCGGGCGCGGGCGGGGGGCAGCTTCCTTCAGGCCAGCGTCGCGCTGGACGACGTGTCGCGCTCGGCCAATGTGACCACCGTCAACGTCATACCGATCGGCGACAATTGGGAAGCCGCGCTGAAGGACGTACGCGCGGTCATCGCCTCCGCCATGGCGACCAAGCCGACGCAAGCCGAGATCGACCGCGAACTCGCCGATTACGACGCGATCCTGCGCACCCAGGTCGACACCGCGCGGGTGGAGGCGGGGGCCAAGCAGGCCGACGACATGGTCGGCGCGCTCGACATCCGCGAAACCGTGACCGCGCCCGAGACGAGCTATCAGATCCTGCGCCAGGCGATCGACAAGAAGATGTTCACGCCCGACTCGGTGCTCGCCTCGACCCGGAAGATATTCCAGGGCACGGCGACCCGCGCGCTGGTGAACACCCGCACGCCGGAGCCCGATGCGGTCGCACGCCTGACCGCCGCGTTGAAGGCCGATGTCCGTCCGTTGGCCGAGCATCGCCGCCGCCAGGGCAATATCAGTTTCGCGCAGCTCCCCAAGCTGGGCACGCCCGGCAAGGTCGTGTCGCGTGAGAAGATCGACGAGCTGGGGGTGGAGAAGATCACCTTCGCCAACGGCACCCGCCTGCTGCTGCTGGCCAATGACGGGGAGACGGGGCGCGTCTATCTGCGGGCGCGGTTCGGGCGCGGATACAATGCGCTTCCGGCCGACCGGGAAAGCGCCGCCTGGGCCGCCGATCTCGCGCTGGTCGCGGGCGGCGTCGGCAAGTTCGACCAAGGCGATCTCGACCGGCTGACGGCCGGGCGGCGCATGGGGATGGACTTCGACATCGACGATGACGCCTTTTCCTTCAACGCGCTCAGTTCGCCCGGCGATTATGCCGATAATCTGAAGCTGATGGCGGCCAAGCTGGTTGCGCCGCGCTGGGACCCCGCACCGGTCAACCGGGCCAAGGCGGCGATGCTGGCGGGCTATGACGGATTCGACGCCTCGCCCGACGGGGTGCTGGGCCATGATCTGGAACGGCTGCTGCGCGACGGCGATCCCCGCTGGGGCACCCCGCCGCGCGAGGCGATCCAGGCTACCACGCCCGAAAGCTTCAAGGCGCTCTGGGCCCCGCTGCTCGCCACGGGGCCGATCGAGGTGTCGGTCTTCGGCGACGTGAAGCCGGACGAGGCGATCGCGGCGGTGGCGAACAGCTTCGGCGCGATCCCGGCACGGCCCGCGACGGTGGGGCCGGTGCCGCCGGTCCGCTTCCCCGCGCATGTCGCCACCCCGGTGGTGCGCACCCATACTGGCCCCGCCGACCAGGCGGCGGCGGTGATCGCCTGGCCGACCGGCGGCGGATCGGCGGATGACCGTATCCGCAACCGGCTGGACGTGCTGGCGCAGGTCTTTTCCGACCGGCTGATGGACCAGCTCCGGTCGAAGGCAGGCGCGAGCTACAGCCCGCAGGTCGCCAGCCAATGGCCGGTCGGCCTGCCCAGTGGCGGGCGGATGATCGCGATCGGCATGGTCGCGCCCGACAAGGTCGACTTCTTCCTGAACACCGCGCGCGCCATCGCCGCCGACCTTGCCGCCCATCCGATCGGCGCGGACGAACTGCAACGGATCAAGCGGCCCATGGCACAGCGCCTGGCGCGCATGGCGTCGGGCAACCAGTTCTGGATGCAGCGCCTGGGGGGGGCGGCCTATGACCCGCAACGGGTCGAGGCGACCAGGCGGCTGGCGCAGGACTTCGTCTCGATCGGTCCGGCGGATTTGCAGGCGGTCGCGGCACGCTTCCTGCGGCCCGATACGGACTGGTCGGTGAAGGTGGTGCCCAAGGCCAAATGATCCTCCCCGGCACGGGGAGGGGGACCAGTCGCAGGCTGGTTGAGGGGGCGTGTCGCAAGGGGCGTCCTGTGGGAAGCCCCCCTCCGTCAGGCCTTCGGCCTGCCACCTCCCCGTGCCGGGGAGGAACCAGGTGTTCGGCCGCACGTTTCCGCCCTGAACAACCTTTGTGCGCCGCAAAATCCGCGCCGCCCTTTCGCTCGCGCCGCATTTCGGCTATGGGCCCCGGCGACATACCCTCCGAACAAGAGAAATTTGCATGAGCCTCCGCAACGTGGCGATCATCGCGCACGTCGACCATGGCAAGACGACCCTGGTTGATCAGCTGTTCCGCCAGTCGGGCACCTTCCGCGACAACCAGCGTGTCGAAGAGCGCGCGATGGACTCCAACGACCTGGAAAAGGAGCGCGGGATCACGATTCTCGCCAAGCCGACCTCGGTCGACTGGACTCCGCCGGGCAGCGACGAGTCGATCCGCATCAACATCGTCGACACCCCCGGCCACGCCGACTTCGGCGGCGAGGTGGAGCGCATCCTGTCGATGGTCGACGGCGTCGTCCTGCTGGTCGACTCGTCGGAAGGCGCCATGCCGCAGACGAAGTTCGTGACCGGCAAGGCGCTGGCGCTGGGCCTGAAGCCCATCGTCGTCGTCAACAAGGTCGACCGCGCCGACGCGCGTATCCAGGAAGTGCTGGACGAAGTGTTCGACCTGTTCGTCTCGCTCGACGCGAATGACGAGCAGTTGGACTTCCCGGTCCTCTACGCCTCGGGCCGCAACGGCTATGCCTCGACCGATATGGACGCGCGCGAAGGCACGCTGATCCCGATGTTCGAGACGATCGTGAACCATGTTCCGGCCCCGAAGGTCGAGGTCGAGGACGTGCCCTTCACCTTCCTGGTGACGCTGCTCGACCGCGACAACTTCCTGGGTCGTATCCTGACCGGCCGCGTCAATTCGGGCACGGTCAAGCTGAACCAGGCGATCCACGCGCTCGACGCCGATGGCAATGTCATCGAAACCGGCCGCGCGTCGAAGATCCTGTCCTTCCGTGGCCTGGACCGCGTGCCGGTCGAGGAAGCGAAGGCGGGCGACATCATTTCGCTCGCCGGTCTGGCGGTCGCGACCGTGGCGAACACCATCGCCGACACCAGCGTCACCGTGCCGCTCCAGGCGCAGCCGATCGATCCGCCGACGCTGTCGATGCGCTTCGCCGTCAACGACTCGCCGATGGCGGGGCGTGAGGGCACCAAGGTGACCAGCCGCATGATCCGCGACCGCCTGATGCGCGAAGCGGAATCGAACGTCGCGGTGAAGGTCACCGAGAGCGACGACCGCGACAGCTTCGAAGTTGCCGGTCGCGGCGAACTCCAGCTTGGCGTTCTGATCGAGACGATGCGCCGCGAAGGCTTCGAACTGGGCATCAGCCGCCCGCGCGTGCTGTTCGGCGAGGACGAGGACGGCAAGAAGACCGAGCCGTACGAAACCGTCATCATCGACGTGGACGAGGAATATTCGGGCACGGTCGTCGAGAAGATGAACCTGCGCAAGGCCGAGATGACCGACATGCGTCCCTCGGGCGGTGGCAAGACCCGCATCACCTTCTCCGCGCCGTCGCGCGGCATGATCGGCTATCACGGCGAGTTCCTGTCGGACACGCGCGGCACCGGCATCATGAACCGCCTGTTCGAGAAGTACGGCCCCCACAAGGGCAAGATCGAAGGCCGCAAGAACGGCGTCCTGATCTCGAACGGCGCGGGCGAAGCACAGGGCTATGCACTGGGTCCGCTCGAAGAGCGCGGCATCCTGTTCGTCGGTCACGGCGAAGCGCTGTACGAAGGCATGATCATCGGCGAGAACGCCAAGACGGATGACCTCGAGGTCAACCCGATGAAGGCGAAGCAGTTGACCAACTTCCGCGCAAGCGGCGGCAAGGACGACGCGATCCGCCTGACCCCGCCGAAGAAGATGACGCTGGAGCAGGCGATTGCCTATATCGACGACGACGAGATGGTCGAAGTGACCCCGAAGTCGATCCGTCTGCGCAAGCGCTATCTCGACCCGAACGAGCGCAAGCGCGCGGCTCGCTCGAAGGCGGCGTAATCAGGGAAGGGCCGGGCGGAAACGTCCGGCCCGTTTTCGTTGGGCCACGCGACGAACCTGACGCTTGCTCACGACAAAGCCCGCCATCTCGCGACGACGGGCTCTGCCAAGCTTTCAAGACGCCAGGGCCTTACCCCTGCTCGGCTTCCTTGCGGGCGCGCTCCTCATAGAAGTTGCGGACCACGTCCCACGCTTCCTCGGCGGTTTCGACATAGGTGAAGATGCCCAGGTCGCGCTCGGACACCACGCCTTCCTCGACCAGTGCCTCGAAATCGATCACCCGTTCCCAGAAGGCGCGTCCGAAGAGAAGCACCGGGATAGGCTGAATCTTCCCCGTCTGGATCAGGGTCAGCAGTTCGAACAATTCGTCGAAGGTGCCGAATCCGCCGGGGAAGGCCGCCAGCGCCCGCGCGTGGAGCAGGAAGTGCATCTTGCGCAGCGCGAAATAGTGGAACTGGAGGCTGAGCGAGGGCGTGACATAGGGGTTGGGGGCCTGTTCGTGCGGCAGGACGATGTTGAGCCCCACCGACTCGGCCCCGACGTCATGCGCGCCGCGATTGGCCGCCTCCATGATCGAAGGGCCACCGCCAGAGCACACCACGAACTGCCGCATCCCGCGATCGTCGCGGGGCAGGCGGCTGGTGATCTGCGCCAGTTCGCGCGCGATGTCGTAATATTTGCTCTTGGCGACGAGATTCTCGGCGATCCGCCGCGACTTGTCGTCATGCGCCAGTTCGAGCAGCGCCTTGGCCTTGGCAGGCTCCGGGATACGCGCCGAGCCGTAGAAGACGAAGGTCGAGGCGATCTTGGCCTCTTCGAGCAGCAACTGCGCCTTCAGCAGTTCCAACTGGAAACGGACGGGCCGAAGGTCTTCGCGCAGCAGGAAGTCCATGTCCTGAAAGGCCAGCGTATAGGCGGGGCTTTCGGTCTGGGGCGTCGAGACGATCGTCTTGGCGCTTTCGGCGTCCTGGCTGGCATTGGGGAAGACGCGGTTCGGTACTTGGGTCTTATCGGTCATTTTGGATGATGTAGGGGATCGGCTGCCCCCGCGCTACCGGCAAAAGCGCGCCTTATCATCCTCCAGATGCAGGTGATTGCGGTGCGCGGCATTGTAATCGGGGGTCAGCACCGTGCCGAAGCGCCGACAAGCCGATGCGCGGATCGTCGTCCAGAATTGCCGGATTTGCGGATCGGGCGAATTCCAGTCGTTCAGCAACGTGATCCGCCGCCCGTCCTTCAGCACGAAGCCGCCGACATCCACCGCATTGGCCAGCGCATGGCCCGAGCGTCGGTCGCCCATCCGCGCGGTGCCGACGATGTTGCGGCAGGCATAGCTGCCCATCCCCTCCACCTTCACCAGTTGCGAGCCGAGGATCTGCCACGCGGCGGGGGCGACGGCGTTGCGGACCCATCCGGCAAAGGCGCGGGCATTGCCGCACCGCATCGCAGTGATGCCGGTGACGGGCACGCCGATATCGGTCAGTTGCACGGTGCCGTACAGACCGCAGCCGGGCCCCAGTTCCTTGTCCGGCAATCGGCGATAGTCGACGCCGTCGCGCCGAAGATCGGCCTCGCATTGCGCGGTCTCACGGATCGGCGGGCGGTAAGGTTCGGGGCGCGTGGCCTGCTGGACGGGTCGGTCGGTGCGACCACAGGCCGCGAGAAGGACCAGGGCGCAAAGAGAGGTATAGCTACGGGCTCGCACCGCCATCTTGTGCCTTCGACGACAGAGTCGCTGCAACCGATTAGCGGCGAAGCGTGCCGACCCGCATTCGGAAGAGAGGGCTCGATGACAATATCGCATCGGTTCAACGCCCTCGAACGCCGCACTTCGGAATTATTCTGTCGCCGCGGCGATTGTGGTTGTCACAATCGATCCGCATCGCTAGGGCCGTCGACGGGCCACGCGGTCCCAACGCCGCGCGTGCTCTCTGTGAGGAGAGTCTTAAATGACTGATACGACTGCCGCCGACGCCACTCTTGCGCCGGCGAAGCCCGCCACCAAACCGGCGCGCCCCTATTTTTCCAGCGGTCCCTGCGCCAAGCCTCCCGGTTGGGACGCGGCCAAGCTCGCGACGGACAGCCTTGGCCGTTCGCATCGCTCGAAGCTGGGCAAGCAGCGGTTGCAATATTGCATCGACCTGATGCGCCAATTGCTCAAGCTCCCCGACACCCATCGCATCGGCATCGTCCCCGGCTCCGACACCGGCGCGTTCGAAATGGCGATGTGGACGATGCTGGGCGCGCGCCCCGTCACCACGCTCGCCTGGGAAAGCTTCGGCGAGGGCTGGGTGACCGACGCGGTCAAGCAGTTGAAGCTCGACCCCACCGTCCTGCGCGCCGATTACGGCCAGATCGCGGACCTGGATGCGGTCGACTGGTCGAACGACGTGCTCTTCACCTGGAACGGCACCACCAGCGGCGTGCGCGTGCCGAACGGCGACTGGATCGCCGACGACCGCGAGGGCCTGTCCTTCGCCGATGCGACCAGCGCGGTGTTCGCCTATGACCTGCCTTGGGACAAGATCGATGTCGCGACCTTCTCGTGGCAGAAGGTGCTGGGCGGCGAGGGGGCGCACGGCGTCCTGATCCTCGGCCCCCGCGCGGTCGAGCGTCTCGAAACCTACACCCCCGCCTGGCCGCTGCCCAAGGTCTTCCGCCTGGTATCGAAGGGCAAGCTGGCCGAGGGCGTGTTCAAGGGCGAGACGATCAACACGCCGTCTATGCTGGCCGTCGAGGACGCGATTTTCGCGCTGGAATGGGGCAAGGCGCTGGGCGGTGCGGAGGCGCTGGTCAAGCGTTCGGACGCCAATGCGGCGGCGTTGAACCGGATCGTCGAGGAGCGCGACTGGCTCGGCCATCTGGCCTCCGATCCGGCGATCCGCTCGACCACCAGCGTCTGCCTGACGGTCCAGGGCGCGGACGAGGCGGTCATCAAGAAGATGGCCTCGCTGCTGGAGTCCGAGGGTGCCGCCTATGACGTGGCGGGCTATCGCGACGCGCCTGCGGGCCTGCGCATCTGGTGCGGGGCCACGGTCGAAACCGCCGATATCGAGGCGCTCGGCCCCTGGCTCGACTGGGCCTACGCCACCGCCAAGGCGGCCTGAATTCTGTACGTCGCCCCAGCGAAGGCTGGGGCCTCTCTCCCAAATCGTGCCCTTCGTGGCACCAGACCCCAGCCTTCGCTGGGGTGACGAGGTGAACCATGCCCAAAGTTCTCATCAGCGACAAAATGGACCCCAAGGCCGCCCAGATCTTCCGCGAGCGCGGGGTCGAGGTGGACGAGATCACCGGCAAGACGCCCGAAGAGTTGAAGGCGATCATCGGCCAATATGACGGCCTGGCGATCCGCAGTTCGACCAAGGTCACCAAGGACATCCTGGAGCACGCGACCAATTTGAAGGTCGTTGGCCGCGCCGGGATCGGCGTCGATAACGTCGATATCCCCGCCGCCAGCGCCAAGGGCGTGGTGGTCATGAATACGCCGTTCGGCAACTCGATCACCACCGCCGAACACGCCATCGCGCTGATGTTCGCGCTCGCCCGCCAGTTGCCCGAGGCCGATGCCTCGACCCAGGCGGGCAAGTGGGAGAAGAACCGCTTCATGGGCGTCGAGCTGACGTCGAAGACGCTGGGCCTGATCGGTGCGGGCAATATCGGCTCGATCGTCGCCGACCGCGCGCTGGGCCTGCGGATGAAGGTCGTCGCCTTCGATCCCTTCCTGACGCCCGAGCGTGCGCTGGAAATGGGCGTGGAGAAGGTGACGCTGGACGAACTGCTCGCCCGTGCCGACTTCATCACGCTGCATACGCCTTTGACCGACCAGACCCGCAACATCCTGTCGGCGGAGAATCTCGCCAAGACGAAGAAGGGCGTGCGCATCATCAACTGCGCGCGTGGCGGCCTGATCGATGAGGACGCGCTGAAGGCGGGGCTCGATTCGGGCCATATCGCGGGCGCGGCGCTCGACGTGTTCAAGGTGGAGCCGGCCAAGGAAAGCCCGTTGTTCGGCACGCCCAACTTCATCTCGACGCCGCACCTCGGCGCGTCGACCACCGAGGCGCAGGTCAATGTCGCGATCCAGGTGGCCGAGCAACTGGCCGATTACCTCGTGTCGGGCGGCGTCACCAACGCGCTCAACATGCCGAGCCTGTCGGCCGAGGAAGCGCCCAAGCTGAAGCCGTACATGGCGCTGGCCGAAAAGCTCGGCTCGCTGGTGGGCCAGCTCACCACGGGCGCGATCGCACGCATCTCGGTGCATACCGAGGGCGCGGCGGCCGACCTCAACGCCAAGCCGATGGTCAGCGCGGTGCTGGCCGGTTTCCTGCGCAACCAGATCGATACGGTCAACATGGTCAACGCGCCGCTGCTCGCCCGCGACCGCGGCGTCGAGGTGCGCGAGGTGCGGACCGAGCGGGAGGGCGATTACCACACGCTGATCCGTGTGTCGGTGAAGACGGCGGACGGCGAGCGCTCGGTCGCTGGCACGCTGTTCGGCGATCAGGCCCCGCGCCTGGTCGAACTGTTCGGCATCAAGGTCGAGGCCGATCTGGCCGGGCCGATGCTCTATGTCGTCAACGAGGACGCACCGGGCTTTATCGGTCGTCTGGGCACGACGCTGGGCGAGGCGGGCGTCAATATCGGCACCTTCCACCTCGGCCGTCGTTCGGCGGGCGGCGAAGCGGTGCTGCTGCTCTCGGTCGACGAGGCGGTGGATGCGGACCTGCTGGGCAAGGTCAAGGCGCTGCCGGGCGTGAAGACCGCGATGGGTCTGGTGTTCTAAATCCTAAAAGCCCTCTCCCCTCCGGGGAGTTCGAGGTCGGCCATGCCCCCGGCATGGCCTGAACATCGCGGGGCGATGTTCACCTCGAACTGGTTGGGTGAGGGGCGGGGCCGGGCGATAGCGTCTTGCCAGGCCCCGGGCCCCCCCCCCCCCCCCCCCCCCCCC